>NZ_JBYITD010000052.1:0-60543 GCF_057708945.1 Nonomuraea sp. bgisy101 | reverse complement strand
ACCGCGGACAGTTCCGCGATGGTGTCCTCGAGCCACCGGCGCTCCGCCGCGCCGGTGGCCCGGGCGATCAGCAGCATGCCGCGGCGGAACACGTCGGGGGCGTCCTCGGCCCGCATCGGCCTGCCGCCCTCGTAGAAGAAGCTCGTGGGCGCCTCCAGGAAGTCCAGGCGCCTGCGCAGCACCTTGGCCTGGAGCGACGGATCCTCCAGCGCCGACAGGAACGTCAGCAGCGCGAAGAAGCGCGTCTGGTCGCTTATGTCCAGCTCGGACGGCTCCCGCAGCCGCCGTAGCAGTTCCTCCCGCCCCTGGGCGGTGATGGTGAGCACCTGCCTGCGCGCCGCGGCCGCGCCCTCCTCCTCGTGGCGCTCCAGCAGTCCCTTGGCCTCCATCCGCGCGATGGCCGGATAGAGCGCGCCGTCGCTGACGGGGCGCAGGTGCCCGCTCAGCTCGGCCAGTCGCGCCTTGAGCTCGTAGCCGTGCATCGGCCGCTGGTTGAGGAAACCCAGGATCATCAGCGTCAGATCCCCGCCACTTGCCATGGGCGCATCTTATCGCTATACCTCTAATCGAGATATAGCGAATCGAGGCATACCGTGATCCGTCTCGCCCTCCCCATCTACGTGGAACTGCTCACCGCCGTCGTCGCGGTGAGTGTCATCGACCTGCTCTGGGTCTCGGGCCTCGGCGACGCGGCCATCGCGGCCGTGACCGTGGCCACCACCACGGAGTACTTCGCCTACGGGCTGATCCTGGCCCCCGTCACCGGCGTCACCGTCCTGGTCGGCCGCAGGGACGGGAAGGCTCCCATCGCCCCGCTGATCAGGTCCGGCTGGCGGCTGTGGCTGGTGGGCTCCGCGGCGATCGCGATCCCCGGCCTGCTCCTGCGCGAGCCGCTGGCGGAGCTCCTCACCGCCGACGCCGCGTCGGCCACGCTGACCGCCGACTTCTTCCTGATCTCGATGGCGGGCCTGCCGATCTACTTCGCGCAGTCACTGGCCGACGGCGTGGTCAAGGGCCTGGGCAACACCAAGGTCCCGATGCGCAACGCTCTCATCTGCAACGCCCTGGTCATCGTGCTGGACCCGGTGTTCATCTACGGCCTGGGCATGGGGGTGCGGGGCGCCGCGCTGGCCACGGTGCTCGCTCGCGCCGCGACGCTGGCCGTCTCCCTGCGGACGCTGTCGCGGCTGACGCCGCGCGACGGCGACGGCCGCGAAGGCGTGGGCGAGATCGTCAGGACCGGCCTGCCGATGTCCGGGGACTTCCTGGCCCGTGCCCTGGTCGGCCTGCTGCTCATCGAGATCGTCGCCAGGTACGGCGTGGCCGCGCAGGCCGGCTACGGCATCGGCATGAAGATCATGCTGGCGGGCGTGATGGTGTTCTACGCGCTCAGGCAGGCAGCCATGATCCGCACGGCCCGCTCGGAGGACACGGGATCGCCGCTCAGGACGGGCCTGGCGGCCGGCGCGCTGGTGGCGCTGGCGCTCAACGTCGTCGCCGAACCCGCCGCGGCCCTGTTCACCGACGATCCGGCCGCGGCCGTGAGCTTCCTACGGTGGATGACGCTCTACCTGGTCCCCTTCGGCGGCCTCATCGCGGCGGGCGGGGTGGCCCAGGCAAGCGGAAGGGGCAGCCGACTGCTCGCCGCCACGCTGGCGGGCTTCGCCGTACAGCTGCCCCTTGCCTATCTGCTGAGCTCGTGGCTCGGTGTCACGGGAGTCTGGCTCGCCATGGCGGCCGGGACCACGCTCAGCCTCGCAGTCGCTCCAGTGCGGAGCGCAGGCGCTCGCGCGAACGCTCCCTGCCCAGCACCTCGATCGACTCGAACAGCGGCAGACCCACCGTCCGGCCGGTGACGGCCACCCGCACCGGGGCCTGGGTCTTGCTGAGCTTGAGGCCGCCGAGGGCGGCGCCGACGTCCTCCAGCGCCTCCTTGAGCGACTCAGGGTCCCAGTTGACCGTCTCCAGCCGCTCCAGGTAGCCCTCGAGGACCTCGGGGGCGTTCGCCTTCATGGCCTTGTCCCACGAGGCCTGGTCGAAGACCGGCTCGTCGACGAACAGGAAGTCGACGTTCTGCATGATCTCCGACAGCACGGCGACGCGGGTCTGGGCCAGCACGGCGACCTTGCTGAACAGCTCGGCGTCCCACGCCGGGTCGAGGTACGGCAGGCAGCGCTCCTCGAAGGTCTCCAGCGGCAGGGCCCTGATGTACTCGCCGTTGAAGGCGCGCAGCTTCTTCTCGTCGAAGAAGGCGCTGGCGGAGTTGACGTCCTCCAGGCGGAACCTGGGCACCATGTCCGACCACGGCATGATCTCGCGGTCCTCGCCGGTGCCCCAGCCGAGCAGCATGAGGTAGTTGACCATCGCCTCGGCCAGGTAGCCCTCGTCGCGGTAGGACTCCAGGGCCACCTTGTCGCGGCGCTTGGACAGCTTCTTGCGCTGCTCGTTGACGATCACGGGCAGGTGCGCCCACACCGGCGGCCTGGCCCCGAGCGCGGGCCACAGCAGCATCTGCTTGGCCGCGTTGCCCAGGTGCTCCTCGCCCCGCACGACGTGGGTGATGTTCTGGGTGATGTCGTCGACCGCGTTGGCGATCACGTACAGCGGCGAGCCGTCGGTGCGCGCGATGACGAAGTCCTCCTGCGCGCTGTTGGGGAACTCCACGCGGCCGCGGATGACGTCGTCGACGACGGTGACGCCCTCGTCGGGCGTGCGGAACCGGACCGCGCCCGAGGTCAGGCCGCGCGCGCGGCAGAAGCCGTCGTAGCCCTTGTGCTCCGAGCCCGTACGCGCGACCAGGTCGTCGCGGGTGCAGTCGCAGTAGTAGGCCTTGCCGTCGGCCAGCAGCTTGGCGACGGCCTCCCTGTGCTGCGGCTCGAACGCCGACTGGAAGTAGGGGCCCTCGAAGACCGGGTTGGTGCCGTTGATACCGATCCAGTCGAGCGCCGAGATGATGCCCTCGGTCCACTCCGGGCGGTTGCGCGTGGCGTCGGTGTCCTCGATGCGCAGGACGAACCTGCCGCCGGACTGTTCGGCCAGCGCCCAGTTGAACAGCGCCGTGCGCGCGCCGCCGACGTGGAACATGCCAGTCGGAGACGGGGCGAAGCGCACCCGTACGTCAGTCACGAGAGACCACCTTGTTCGTCAGTGTGCCGATGCCCTCGATGCCGACGCTGACCTCGTCACCGATCTCCAGCGGGCCCACGCCCGCGGGGGTGCCGGTCAGGATGACATCGCCGGGGATCAGCGTCATGACCGCGCTGACGTAGGCCACCAGCGCGGGGATGTCGTTGATGAGCTGGGAGGTGCGACCACTCTGCCTGATCTCGCCGTTGACCGTGGTGGTCAGCGCCAGATCGGATGCGTCGAGGTCGGTCTGGATCCACGGCCCGATGGGGCAGAAGGTGTCGAATCCCTTCGCCCTGGTGAACTGCACGTCCTTCTTCTGCAGGTCGCGAGCGGTGACGTCGTTGGCGCAGGTGTAGCCGAAGATGACGTCGTTGACCCGTTCGACGGGCACCTCGCGGCAGAGCCTGCCGATCACCACGGCCAGTTCGCCCTCGAAGTCGACGCGTTGCGACTGGGCGGTCGGATAGGCGATCGCGTCGCCGTCGCCGATGACGGAGGTGGACGGCTTCATGAAGATGAGCGGCTCTTCGGGCACCTCGTTGCCGAGCTCCTTGGCGTGCTCGGCGTAGTTCCTGCCGATGGCGATGACCTTGCTGGGCAGCATCGGGGCCAGCAGTCGCACCTCGGCCAGCGGGTAGCGCTCGCCGGTGAACTGGATCTGGTTGAACGGATGCCCGGCGATCGCCGAGACGACGTCGCCT
Organism: Nonomuraea sp. bgisy101; assembly: GCF_057708945.1. Lineage (NCBI taxonomy): Bacteria > Bacillati > Actinomycetota > Actinomycetes > Streptosporangiales > Streptosporangiaceae > Nonomuraea > Nonomuraea sp. bgisy101. The sequence goes on along the minus strand of NZ_JBYITD010000052.1, from coordinate 56,713 downwards.
TCGACCACGCCGAAGACGACCTCGTCGCCTGTGGAGAACCTCGCTATACGCACATGACAAGGCTAGTGCCGTCCACCCGATGCCTCGTCGGCTCCATTAATCGCCAAAACCCGCTTTAAGCCGCGAATGGCCAACAATCGCACGGCAACAGGAGAACTGAGTCGTTTCGACTCCGGGGGTGAGTTGATCATGTCGGACACGATGCCAAGAGGCGGCACCAGCACGTCCACCACCGTTCCGAGAGCGCGGCCGCAGGAAGGCTCCCTCGTCACCGAACAGGGCAGGACGACCATCGCCGACGGCGTGGTCGCGAAGATCGCCGGGCTCGCCGCCCGCGAGGTGGCAGGCGTGTTCGACATGGGCGGCGGCACCGCGCGCGCACTCGGCGCCGTGCGCGGCATGGTGGGCGGGGACCGGAACGCGACCCAGGGCGTGCAGGTCGAGGTGGGCGAGCGCCAGGCCGCCATCGACCTCGACCTCGTCGTGGAGTACGGCGCGGCCATCCCCGACCTGGCGGGCGCGGTGCGCAGGAACGTGATAGCCGCCATCGAGCGCATGACCGGCCTCGAGGTGACCGAGGTGAACGTCACCGTCAACGACGTGCACCTGCCGGAACAACCCAGAGGCCCCGACGGCTCCGGCCAGAGGGAGTCGAGAGTCCAGTGACACACGACGGGCTGGCCCTGGCCATCGCCGAGCGGGTGCGCAGCTGCCCGGGCGTGGCGGCGCTCTCGGGCGGCCCGTACGGCACCGTGGCGACCTACCTTCCAGGCGAGCGGCTCCCTGGGGTGTCCGTTCGCGACGGCGAGGTGGAGATCGCGATCATCGCCCGTGGCGGCCGCCCCGTCTACATCACCGCCGACGAGGTGCGCGCGGCCGTCGCCCCGATGGTCGAGGGCCGTCTCGTCAACGTGGCGATCGACGATCTGGAGGACTCATGAACACCAGCTCCTGGCTGCCGATCATCGGCATGACCGTCGGCATCATCCTCGGCCTGACCGCCGCCTTCGGCGGGCTGAGCGCGTTCTTGCTGGTCCTCGTCCTGGGCGCGCTCGGCCTGCTGGTCGGACGCATCGCCGAGACCGGTGAGATCGACCTGTCGGCCTTCACGTCGAGGCGACGATGACGGCGACGGCCACCGTCGTGATCCCCACCCAGCGCGTTCCCGCGGAGCAGAGAGGCCGCACCCGCATCTGCGACAAGGTCGTCTCAGGCATCGCCCTGCAGGCCGCGGGCGAGGTCGGCAGGGTGCGGGCGGTGGCGGGGCACCCGCCCGTGGCCAGGGTCGACGGCGACCTGGCGACGATCAGGCTCGACGTCGCGCTCGACTACCCCTCGCCCCTCCACTCCGTAGCCGCGGAGATCAGAGGACACGTCGCGCGCAGGGTGCTCGAGCTGACCGGCCTCGAGGTGGCCCAGGTGGACGTGCACGTCACGAGCCTGGAGGTGAGGTCATGACACTGCGGGCAGCGTCGGGGAAGGCGGCGAGCCCTGTGCCGCCCCGCCAGTCGGCGGCACCGGCGGCCGTACCGGTCGCCCCGCCCTACCCCACCGCCGACAGGGCCGCGCGCCGGGAGTTCAGGCCGCGCAGGGTGGTCTCCGCGTCGCTGGCCGCCCTGGTGCTCGTGGGGATCGGGTTCGTGGCGGCCGTTGAGATCGTCTCGATGCTCGCGGGGCGGCCGGCGCGCTGGCTTCCCCAGGACCGGCTGCTGGCGTGGGCCACGACGACGCCGTGGAACCACCCCACGGTGCTCGCCGGGGCAGGCGTGCTCGTCCTCGCCGGGCTCGCGCTGCTGGCGCTGGCCCTGCGCGGCGGGCGTGGTCACACGGTGCCCGTGCGGACGGGCGACCCCGACCTGATCATCGGGCTGCGGCCGAAGGGCTTCGCCACGGCGCTCGCACACGCGGCGCAGGACGTGCCAGGCGTCCACTCCGCCAAGGCCACGGTACGGCGGGGCAGGGTCACCGTGCTCGCCCGAGCCTCCGGCTGGGACGACGAGAGGCTCTGCGAAGCGGTACGGCACGCGGTGGACGCCAGACTCGCCGCGCTCTGCCCCATCACCGACTATCAGGTGTCGGTCTCGATCAAGGAACGGCGATGAGGAAGGGAAGGGCCAACCGCGCGGGACTGGCCGTCCTCGGACTGCTGCTGGTCGTCACCGGCGGGCTCGTGCTGGCCAGAGGGCTGGGCGCCTTCCCGCAGGACTGGGCGCCCGCGAGCGAGCCACTGGTCGACCAGCCCGTCATCGACTTCTTCGCCAGGTTCTCACCGTGGATCTGGTGGGCGTTCGCGGTCCTCGCGGTGCTCGTGGCGCTGACGGGGCTGCGCTGGCTGGTGGAGCAGGGCGGTACGGAGGCGGCGAAGGACATCAGCGTGGGCGGCGGGCCGGACGGGCAGACCACGGTCGTCTCGCAGGCGGTGGCGAGCGCCGCCTCGGCCGAGCTGTCCGCGCTGTCGCTGGTGCGGACGGCGAACGCGACGCTGGCGCAGGACAAGGAGCTGTTCCGGTTGCGGCTTCGGGTGGCGGCCGACGACAGGGTGCCGATCAGCGTGCTGCGGCACGAGCTGACCACGGTGACCGTGCCGCACCTGCAGGAGGCGCTGGGCGCCGACAGGCTGCCGACGGTCGCGCGGGTGGACCTGGAGCGGGCCGTGCCGCAGAAGAGGGTGCTGCAATGATGAAGCGGGGCCCTGGAGGGACCCCGCCTCATCGTTGGTTACAGCGGGACGACCTGCTCAGCCTGCAGGCCCTTCGGACCACGGGTGGTCTCGAAGGAGACCCGCTGGTTCTCCTCGAGCGAACGGTAGCCGTTGGTGGCGATAGCCGAGTAGTGCACGAACACGTCCGCGCTACCGTCGTCGGGCGCGATGAACCCGAAGCCCTTCTCGGCGTTGAACCACTTAACGGTGCCTTCAGACAACTGCTTCTCCTTCTGACTGCCTCGCCACTGACGCGAGGCTGCGTTGCGGACCCTACCCCGCATTCCGCGATGTGGCGGACCAAAGCGTGAAGCCGAGCGCCAATGGCGGGCAAAAAGATGTCATATGGGAGGCTGGAAGCCATGTCCGTAGTGAAGATCAACGTCCTGTCCGTCCCCGCCGAGATGCGCGAGGAGCTCGAACGGCGCTTCTCCGGGCGCGCGGGGATGGTCGAGGCCTCCGACGGTTTCGAGTGGTTCGAGCTGCTGCGCCCGGTCGAGGGCACCGACAGCTACCTCGTCTACACGCGCTGGCGCAGCGAGGAGGACTTCCAGAACTGGCAGTCCAGCAGGGCGTTCCAGGCCGGGCACGCGCAGGCGGCGGGCCAGGGCCAGGGACACGGCCAGGAGCCCGGCCAGGGACACGGCCAGCCGGGCCAGGGACACGGCCAGCCGGGCCAGGGACACGGCCAGCCGGGCCAGGGCCACGGCCACGGGCAGGGCCCGGCCGCCACGGGCTCGGAGCTCTGGTCCTTCGAGGTCGTGGAGAGCGCGGGGCCGAAGGCCTAGGCGTCCAGCGGGTTGGCAGCCATGCGGGCGGCCAACCCGCCGCGGACGAACGTCCCCGCCAGGCTGTCCGGCTTGCGCTCGGCCTGGCTCTCGAAGCAGGCGACGAACTCCTTGGCGAGGCCGAGGCGGGGATAGCGGGCCAGCACCTCCGCCCGAAGGGCGGCGGGGATGGCCTCGGTGTTGCGCCCCGAGATGTCCATGCCGGTGGACAGTTCGAGCAGGTGCCCCTCCGGGTCCTGCTCGACGTCCACCTCGTCCCACATGTGACGCACGATCACCTCGGCCGCGCGCTGCCGCCGCTCAACCGGCCAACCCGCGCCCGCGCCGAACACCCACGCCACGTGCCCTCCCGCCTCCTCGAACGGGACGGAGTGGTTGTCGAAGGCCGTCGCGAGCCCCAGATCGTGCAACATGGCCGACACGTAGAGCAGCTCGGCGTCGAAGGAGATGCCGCGTTCCTGGGCGTACGCGGCGGCCCAGAGGTAGGCCCTGACGGAGTGGTTGAGCAGCGCGGGCGTGTGGAAGGCGGTCGCCACTTCGAGCGAGGTCCTGCAGGCCGTTGTGTCGGGAATCACGAGGTTCATGCCGTCACGATAACGATGTCCCATACCGGCTTGACCAGGTGATCTTATTCCGGACAGCATGTTCCGCCCCCTCGGTTCTGCCCGGAAGGATCTGGCGTGCGCCGCCTCGCTATCCCCCTTGCCCTCCTGCTCGCCCTCGGAGGGCTGATCCACCCGGCGAGCGCGGCGGTGAAACGCACGCCCGAGTGCCAGGGCGACTGGTTGCCCGCCACTCCGACGGCCGGCGAGGTGATGAAGGGCGAGATCTCCTTCCTGGACCTGCCGCCCGTCAAGGTCGGCCAGGACGTCAACTGGCGCACCAACCCCTACAACAACCGCTCGTGGGCCATGGTGTTCCACTCGCTGCGCTGGATGGGCCGGCTGGTCGCCGAGTACGAGGGCAACGGCGAGGAGCGCTACCTCGCCAGGGCCACCGAGATCGCCAAGGACTGGGTCAAGGACAATCCGCGCCGCGGCGCCGCCAGCCCCTACGCGTGGGCCGAGCACCCGATCGCGCTGCGCGCCCCCGCGCTGGTGTGCCTGAGCAAGCACGTCGACGCCCCCTGGCTCAAGGCGAGCCTGGCCGAGCACGCCAGGGTGCTCGGCGACGACCGCCTCTACGAGTGGGGCCACAACCACGGCATCGACCAGGACATCGCGCTGCTCGGCATCGGCTGCCGCCTGGGCGACAGGCGCTGGCAGGACCACGCGATCAAGCGGCTCACCAAGACCGTGCGGCTCGACATCGACTCGCAGGGAGCGCTCATGGAGCAGGCTCCCCGCTACGCGATCTACGTCCACGACCGGCTCAAGGTCGCGATGGACAACCTCAAGGACTGCGGCCGCAAGGTGCCGGGCGAGATCTCCGACCGTTGGGGCAGGCTCGGCGGCTTCATCATGCACTCCACCAGGCCCAACGGCTACATGGTGCCCATCGGCGACGGCGGCGCCGACCACGAGCCCACCGGCTTCGCCAGCCCCTCCGAGAAGACCAAGGTCTTCAGGGCCGGCTACGTGTACGGCAGGACGTCCTGGAACAAGCCCGAGTCGGCCTTCTACTCCATCAGGTTCGGCCCGGGCACCAAGTTCCACGGCCACGAGGACCACCTCGGCGTCACCTACTACGCCCACGGCAGGGACGTGCTCGTCGACACCGGCTTCCACTCCTACGAGTCCACCCGCTACAGGTACTGGACCATGTCCCCCGAGGCGCACAACGTGCCGACCGTGGTCGGCGCCCGCTTCAGGCCCAGGACCGCCACCAAGCTGACCAGGACCTCCTACGACAAGGACCGCCAGCGCTACCGGCTCACCGACAAGGCGTACGGCGTGAGCCGTACCAGGTCGGTGCTCGTCAACCACGACCAGGACGTCATGGCCGTCCTGGACACGGCGGGCGGCGGCAAGAAGGTCGGCAACATCTGGCGCTTCGACTCCGCGCTCAAGGAGGTCTCGAACGGCGGCGGCAAGGTCGTGCTGGGCGACGGGAAGTTCAAGGTCAGCCTGGTGCAGCTGGACGGCTGCGCGCCGCTGGGCGGGCAGAAGGTGGAGCGGGGCGGGAAGCTCGGCTGGGTGTCACCCACGTACATGGCCAAGAACCCGGCCACCGTGGTCGTCTCGCCTGCCGGTCGTTCGATCCTGACGATGATCGTGCCGGGGACCGACCAGCCCAAGGTGTCGTGCGGTGGCGGGAAGGTGACCGTACAGACGGCTGACGGCCCGGTCACCTTCAAGGCCTCGATCTTCTAGCCGCCGCGCGGAACCCCGGGGCGGACCGGTGCCGCTCCGGGGCAGGCGACGCGGCGGCCCGGGGCGGGGTCGTCACACCCCGGGACAGGCGACGCGGCGGCCCTGGGCGGTCACACCCTGGGTAGGCGACGCGCGGCGGCTCTGGGGGCGTGCCGCCGCGGGGACCGCGTGTTACAGCTCCCGGCCCGAGCGCAGGAGACCGAACGTGACGGCCTGCTCCAGCGCCTGCCAGCTGGCCTCGATGATGTTCTCGTCGACCCCGACGGTCGCCCACTCGCCGCTCTCGTCGCTCGAGGTGATGAGGACGCGGGTGATGGCGCCCGTGCCGTGCGAGCCCTCCAGGATGCGGACCTTGTAGTCGACCAGCTCCAGCTTGGCCAGCTCGGGGTAGAGCTTCTCCAGCGCGAACCTGACCGCCTTGTCGAGCGCGTTGACGGGGCCGTTGCCCTCGCCGGTGGCGACGATGCGCTCCCCCTTGGCGTGGACCTTGACCGTGGCCTCGCTGACCACCTCGCCGCCCTTCGTGCGCTCCACGATCACCCGCCACGACTCGACCTCGAAGTGGCGCTTGCGCGCACCCTGGACGGTGTCGCGCAGGAGCAGTTCGAAGGAGGCGTCGGCGGCCTCGAACGTGTAGCCCTTGGCCTCCAGGTCCTTCACCCTGCCCACCAGCGTCTTGGTGGACTCTGGGGTCAGCTCGTAGCCCAGCTCCCTGCCCTTGAGCTCGACCGAGGCGCGCCCGGCCATGTCGGAGACCAGCATGCGCATGTCGTTGCCGACCTTCGCGGGATCGATGTGCTGGTAGAGGTTGGGGTCGACCTTGATGGCGCTGGCGTGCAGGCCCGCCTTGTGCGCGAAGGCGGAGGTGCCCACGTAGGGCGCGTGGGAGTTGGGCGTGACGTTGGTGACCTCGGTGATCGCGTGCGCGATGCGGGTCATGTCGGCCAGCGCCTCCGGCGGCACGAGGTCGAAGCCGCGCTTGAGCTGGAGGTTGGCGACGACGGTGAAGAGGTTGGCGTTGCCGGAGCGCTCGCCGTAACCGTTGGCGCAGCCCTGCACGTGCGTGGCGCCCGCCTTGACGGCGGCGAGCGTGTTGGCGACCGCGCAGCCGGTGTCGTCGTGGCAGTGGATGCCGACGCGGGCGCTGGTCTGCACGGCCGCGTGGACGACCTCGGCGAGCTCGTCGGGCAGCATGCCGCCGTTGGTGTCGCACAGGGCGATGACGTCGGCCCCCGCCTCGGCGGCGGTCGTGAGCACCTCCAGCGCGTACGCTGGGTTGGAGATGTAGCCGTCGAAGAAGTGCTCGGCGTCGAGGAAGACACGCTGTCCCCCCGCACGAAGGTGAGAAACCGTATCGCGGATCATCGCGAGGTTCTCCTTGAGGCTCGTGCGGAGGGCCAGCTCCACGTGCCGGTCGTGACTCTTGGCGACAAGGGTCACGACCGGCGCGCCGGATTCGCGCAGAGCGGCCACCAATGGGTCGTCGGCTGCCTTCACACCGGCCCGGCGGGTCGCGCCGAACGCGGCTAGCTGCGCGTGCTTCAGGTCGAGCTCTGTTCGAGCGCGCCTGAAGAACTCTGTGTCCTTGGGGTTGGCGCCGGGCCAGCCCCCCTCGATGAAGCCGACGCCCAGGCCGTCCAGGTGCCGCGCGACAGCGAGCTTGTCGGCGACGCTGAGGTTCAAGCCCTCCTGCTGTGCGCCGTCTCGCAGCGTGGTGTCGTAGACGTGGAAACGGTCGTCGGCCATCGAGATCTCCTGAGGAAAAGAAAAAGACCCCTCACGGACGTGAGAGGTCTGCGCGCTGGCTCTGTCCTTTGTCAGCCAGCGCGCCTGCCGATAATGAGCAGACCGAAGTACATGGTGCTTGTGAGTCTGCCATACGGATTCACCATTTGGCACATCGATCTCATATGCCGGGACGTCATACCGAGGTGCCCTGCTGGTCGAGAACCGACAGGTCCCGGATGGGCTGCCCGTCGAGCAGCAACGTGGGGGTGCCGTCGATCCTGATCCTGGAGTTGTCCTCGAGGTGGCGCTCGGCGTGGCGCTGGGAGGTCACGCACTCCGCGAACGCCGAGTCCGTCACGCCCGCCTTTTCGCCCGCGGCGACGAGCTCCGCCACCGTGTAGCCCGACGCCTCGCCGTGCGGCGCCGGCTGGATGCCGTACAGCTGGGAGCGGAAGGCCAGCCAGTTGGCCGAGGGGACACAGCGCGCGGCGGCCGCGGCCCTGATGGAGTTCGAGCGCGACGGCTCCTCCGTGAAGATCGTCACCGTGTGGAAGACGACCATGAGCCTGCCCTCGTCGACCATCTGCTCGAGACGGGATTGCGAGGTGTCGTGCAGCTGCTTGCAGTAGGGGCAGTCGAAGTCCTCGAACACGTCGAGCACCGGGGCGCTGACACCCGGCCTGGCCAGCAGCATCGACCCGTCGGCCTGCCGGACGAGCCTCACCTCCTGCGCGGCGCTCCCCTTCGGGAGACCGGCGATGATCAACATTCCCGCGAGTACGGCCAGCGCCACGAAAGCGCCCACCAGTCGGGAACGACCCCGCCTCTCAACCGTCAACTCCACGTATGGCTCCGCCCATAAGATCCACTTTTGACCGCGTGTCAGCCTATCCCGGCGGGAGAATGGGACCCATGAAGGCGTCCTACCTCTCGCCCGCCGTCGGGCAGTACATCATGGCCCACGCCACTCCGGCCGACGACCTGCTGGACGAGCTGGCCGCCGAGACGCGCGAGGTCACCGGCGCCCACGCGGGCATGCAGATCACGCCCGACCAGGGCCGCTTCCTCACCATGATCACCCAGCTCGTCCGCCCCGCCCTCGCCGTGGAGGTCGGCACCTTCACCGGCTACTCCTCGCTCTGCATCGCCCGCGGCCTGTCCGGCGGGCGGTTGCGCTGCTTCGACGTCAGCGAGGAATGGACCTCGATCGCCAAGCGGTACTGGGAGAAGGCGGGGGTCTCCTCGCGGATCACGCTCACCATCGGGCCGGCGGCCGACGCCCTGCGCGCGCTGGACGAGGAGATCGACCTGGCCTTCATCGACGCGGACAAGGCGCAGTACCCGACCTACTACGAGCTGGTGATGGACCGGCTGCGGCACGGCGGGCTGATCATGGTGGACAACACTCTGTGGAGCGGCTACGTCGCCGACCCCTCCTACGAGGACGCGACGACGCGGGGGATCCGCGAGTTCAACGACCTGGTGAAGAACGACCCGCGCGTGACGTCGGTGATCCTTCCCATGGCGGACGGGCTGACGATGATTCGAAAGAACTAGCGAACCGTCCTGCTACCATCGGTGACGTGTCGACCACCCACCGCTCCCCCAGTACAGACCGCGGACGAGCGGTCACGATGTGGGATCGCGCCCGCTCACTCCTCCCCGGCCACCGCGTGGAGCTCATCGACGGCAGGATCGTGGTGAACGACGCGCCGACCCGCCGCCAGACCGAGCTCGTCGCCACCCTGCTCAAGCTGCTCGCCGACAAGGTCGTCGAGCAAGGCTGGACGGTCCACACCGACATCACGGTCTTTCTCGGCGCGCGGGCCGATCGCTACGTTCCCGACCTGGTCGTCGTCCCCCGCGGGCCGCGTATGCGGGGAGCCGGCGAGGTTCACGGCGAGGACACGCACCTCGTCGTCGATGTCGTCGCGGCCTGCAGCGTTCACGACGACCGCGTCACCAAGCCGCGCGAGCACGCCAGAGCGGGCGCCCCCCTCCACCTGGTCGTCGATCCTGAAGCGGGCACCGCCACTCTCCACAGCCTGCCGGCGGACGAGGGATACCGCAGGCACGTCCGGGCGGACCTCGGCACGCCTGTCCAGCTGCCGGAGCCGTGGGCGCTCACCCTGGACACCCGCTCGCTCATCGGCTCCGGCGAGCCGAAAACCGATTCACCCGGCTAGTTTCGTCGGGGCAGAATGCGTGGCGTGCACATCATGCTGGAGACCGAGCGGCTGACCCTGCGCCGACTCACCGAGGACGATCTGGACAACCTGTTCGCGCTGAACAACGACCCTGAGGTCATGCGCTTCCTCAACGGCGGCAAGCCCGTGCCTCGCGAGGAGATCAGGGATGTCGGCCTGCCCGCGCTCCTGGCCTACTACGACCGTCCGGGCGGGTTCGGCTTCTGGGCCGCCGAGGAGAAGGCCACAGGGGAGTTCATCGGCTGGTTCCATTTCAGGCCGGGGAAGGACGCCCCTCCGGGGGAGATCGAGCTCGGCTACCGGCTGCGGAGGTCGGCCTGGGGCAAGGGCTACGGCACCGAGGGATCGCGCGCGCTGATCGATCGAGGGTTCACCGAGCAGGGCGTGGAGCGCGTGACCGCGTACACGATGGCGGTGAACACCGGGTCCAGAAGGGTGATGGAGAAGTCGGGGCTGACGTTCGTGCGCACGTTCTTCGAGGACTGGCCCGAGGCCATCGAAGGGTCGGAGCACGGCGAGGTCGAATACGCGTTGACGAAATCCGAATGGGCGTCGGCCCGTGAGCAGCGCCATTAAGAGTGACCAAATCTCTATCGACAAGAACTGTTGAATATTACTTTTACCTGATATGATGAACGTCATATCCTGAATTCCTTGTTAGCCTTTCGTGCGGTTATTCGGACCCACGACAAGGAATCCCCATGTGCTACGACGCCGACGCCGTCCCACCCGTCCACGCCCCCGCTGTCACCAGGGTCGCGGCGGCCGGGCCGGTGACGCTCACCTCCGCCGACGGCACCCTTTTCGCGGCTTTTCTCGCCCGCCCCGAACAGCCGTCCGGGGCGGGCGTGCTCGTTCTGCCGGACAACAACGGCCTCTCCCCTTTCTACGAGACCCTCACCACCCGCCTGGCAGAACAGGGGCATCCGGCGATCGCCATCGACTATTTCGGCCGGACCGCGGGCACCGATTACGCACATCGCGACGCCGAATTCACCTCGATGGGCAATCTCATGCGGCATCTCGGAGAACTCACTCCCGCCGGTCTCGACGCCGACATCACCGCGGCCACCGACCGGCTGCGCTCGATCGGCGCCCTGGACCTGTTCTCCCTGGGCTTCTGCTTCGGCGGCCGCCAGGCCTTCCGGTCCGCCGCCACCCGGTTCGGCCTGGCGGGCTCGGTCGGCTTCTACGGCTTCCCCGGCCCGATCAACGGCGCGCCAGGGCCCATCCAGCTCGCCGCCGATCTGACCACGCCGATCCTGGCCCTGTGGGGCGGAGCGGACGACGGCATCCCGGCCGCCATGGTCGGCGCCTTCGACGAGGCGCTGACCGAAGCGGGATGCCCGCATGAGTTCGTCATCTACCCTGGCGCGCCGCACGGCTTCTTCGCGCTCACCGCGCAGGATTTCGTGGAGGCCTGCGCCGACGCCTGGCGGCGGGTGCTCGACTTCGTCGCCACGCATCGAAGCCCTCAAATGTGACGAACTTCTGTCAGATAACCGCGCCTTCTCTGGCCTCGTGCGGACACCCGGCCGTAGCCTTCCGGCGCGTACCTGACAGAAATGGGGCACCTTCATGGCAACGGTAGGCGGGCTGATCTCGTACCCGGTCAAAGGCTGCGCGGGCGTGCCCGCCCGCGTGTCGCCGCTCACCCGGGCGGGACTCGCGCACGACCGCAGCTTCATGGTCACCGACCCGTCGGGCGGGTTCCGCAGCCAGCGCCGCGACCCGCGGCTGGCCGTCATCCGGCCCGCCGTCGAGGCCGACGGCACGCGACTCGCGCTGAGCGCGCCAGGCGTCGCCGACCTGCACCTCGACGTGGATCTCGACGCGGCGCGCAGGGACGTCGTCCTGTTCGGCGCCCCCTACCGGGGCATCGACCAGGGCGAGCGTGCCGCGGAATGGCTCTCCCGTGTGCTCGCCGTGCCCAGCAGGCTCGTGAGGGTCCCGCCCGACCACGACAGGGTGACCGACGGCCGGACACCGGGGACGTCCGGATACGCCGACAGCAGCCCCGTCCACGCCATCTCCCAGGCCTCGCTGGACGAGCTCAACCGGCGGCTGGGCGCTTCTTCCCTTCCGATGTCACGTTTCCGGCCCAACATCGTGATCGACGGATGGGACGAACCCCACCTGGAAGACCTGATCGGCCACGTCCGCATCGGGGACACCGAACTGGGCTTCGCCAAGCGGGCCATCAGATGCGCCGTCACGATGGTCGACCAGCGCACGGGGACGAAGGCGGGCCCCGAGCCGCTGCGCACGCTCGCCACCTACCGCAGGGCGGCCGAGGGCGGGATCGCGTTCGGCGTCAAGCTGTCCGTCCTGCGCCCCGGCAGGCTGGCCGTCGGCGACGCGCTGGTCGCGAGCGACCCCTGATCACGTCCTCGCAGGTGGGAGACCTGCAGGTCCGGGCGACGGCCACGAGCCCCGGAGCGCGAAGACGCTACGCGCCCGGGGAAGGGCTCAACGGACGAACGAGGTCAGGAGAGCTTGTGGATCCAGTGGTGGGTGTCGGGACGCGTGCCGTACTGGATGCCCAGCAGTTCCTCACGCACCTTCATGGTCACCGGACCCGGCGTGCCGTCGCCGATCGTCCAGGCGCGGTCGGCGCCCTTCACCGACCCGACCGGGGTCACGACCGCCGCCGTGCCGCACGCGAACACCTCGGTGAGCTCGCCGGACTCGCACCCGGCCTGCCACTCCTCGATCGAGATGCGGCCCTCCTCGGCCTCCAGTCCCAGGTCGGCGGCCAGGGACAGGATGGAGTCGCGGGTGATGCCGGGCAGCAGGGTGCCGGTCAGCGCGGGGGTGAAGAGCTTGTTGCCGAAGACGAAGAACAGGTTCATCCCGCCCATCTCCTCGACGTACCTGTGCTCGTTGGAGTCGAGCCAGACCACCTGGTCGCACCCGTTCGCGACGGCCTCGCGCTGGGCGACGAAGGCGCCGGCGTAGTTGCCGCCGCACTTGGCCGCGCCGGTCCCGCCGGGGGCGGCGCGGGTGTACTCGGTGGACAGCCACACCGACACCGGCTGCACGCCGCCGCTGAAGTAGGAGGCGGCGGGCGAGGCGATGACCATGTACTTGTAGGTCTTGGACGGGTAGTTGACGCCCAGCCCGACCTGGGTCGCGATGATGAAGGGCCGCAGGTAGAGGCTGTGTCCCTCGGTGGTGGGGACCCACTCGCGGTCGGTCTGGACGAGCAGGTCCAGGGACTCGACGAAGGTGTCCTCGGGCAGTTCGGGCATGGCCATCCGGACGCAGGAGGCGTTGAAGCGGGCGGCGTTCGCGTACGGCCTGAACGTCGCGATCGACCCGTTGGTCTGGCGGTAGGCCTTGAGTCCCTCGAACAGCTCCTGCGCGTAGTGGAAGACCGAGGTCGCGGGGTCGAGGACGAGCGGCCCGTACGGCATGAGCCGCGCGTCGTGCCAGCCCCTGCCCTCGGTGTAGTCGATCGAGATCATGTGATCGGTGAAGGTCTGCCCGAACCCCGGGCTCGCCAGTACCTGCTCACGCTCCGCCGCAGTGCGAGCGTGGTCGGAGAGCTGCACATCGAAGCTGAGCTTCTGAGCGGTGGTCATGACGGAAATCCTTCTCTTTTCGCGAGATTTGCCCTGAGTCCATTTTGCGATGAACCGGGTAACGGGAACTTACAGCAAACGCCTGGCGATCTCGCGAGCCGCCAGGCGCTCAATGTGGTATCCAGGCGGCTACGCGCTCGCCGGATCCAGGACAGTATGGACCCGGCCGAAGGGCGCCAGGCCGCCTGTGGTGCTGAGTGGCAGGCGGTCAGGCGCCGCCGGCTACTCGTGCGGTGATGTCGTCACCGATCTCGTGCGTCGTACGGCCGGCCCATCCGGCCAGGCGTTCCACGATGTCGTCGGCGACGGCCTGCTCGACGCGGGCCGCCTCCTCGGTCAGGCCGAGGTGGTCGAGCATCATGGCGACGGACAGGATGGTGGCGGTCGGGTCGGCCTTGCCCTGGCCCGCGATGTCGGGCGCGCTGCCGTGGACCGGCTCGAACATGCTGGGCGCGGTCCTGTCGGGGTTGATGTTGCCGCTGGCTGCCAGGCCGATGCCGCCGGCGATGGCGGCGCCGATGTCGGTGATGATGTCGCCGAACAGGTTGTCGGTGACGATCACGTCGAAGCGCTCCGGCTGGTTGACGAAGAACATCGAGGCGGCGTCGACGTGCTGGTACTCGGTGGTGACGTCGGGGAAGTCCGCGGCGACCCGGTTGAGGGTGCGCATCCAGAGGTCGCCCGCGTAGGCGAGCACGTTGGTCTTGTGGACCAGCGTGAGCTTCTTGCGGGGACGCTCGGCGGCCTTGGCGAAGGCGTAGCGGATCACACGCTCGACGCCGAAGGCGGTGTTGAGGGAGTCCTGGGTGGCGACCTCGTGCGGGGTGCCGCGACGCAGGACGCCGCCGGCGCCGGCGTAGAGGCTCTCCGTGCCCTCGCGGACGACGATCATGTCGATGTCCTCGGGGCGGGTGTCGGCCAGCGGGGTCTCCACGCCGGGGAAGAGCTTCACCGGGCGCAGGTTGACGTAGTGGTCGAGCTCGAAGCGGAGTCGGAGCAGCAGGTCGCGCTCGAGGATCCCCGGCGGGACGCTCGGGTCGCCGATCGCGCCGAGCAGGATGGCGTCGTAGCCGCGCAGTTCCTGCAGGGTTTCGTCGGTGAGGGTCTCACCGGTGGCGTTGTAACGGGTGGCACCCAGATCGTAGTGAGTGGTGTCGATCTTGGCGCCGACCGCCTCCAGGACCTTGAGCCCTTCGGCGACGACCTCGGTGCCGATCCCGTCACCGGGAATGACGGCCAGACGAATGTTGCGCGACTCCATGGCCGGTACCTTACCGGGTCGTCTCGGCTGTCGAACACCGCATCTCATTTTCCGGACACGGCGTTTTGTCGGGTTTGCGGTCTTTTGACCCTTTCGTTAGAGTCCCTGCCAGCCTAATCCGCTGCGACGTTCGCACGGAGCCGGGGACCCATTCCCCCTTGGGGCGAATCGGCACCCCCATGCCGTAGGGCGGCTTCCACGCCCGAGCCCGTCAGCTAACCCGGTCGGCCCCGTGGAAGGACATTCCCCTGTCTCGCATCGTCACGGCCGCCGTCCTCGGTGGCCTCCTCGCCGCAGGATCAGCCGCCGCCGCCTCCCCCGCGTCGGCCACCCCCATCCAGGTCGAGACCCTGAAGAGCCAGTCGGTCCAACCTGACGACACCAAGCCCGTACAGGGCGACCCCGCTCGCACGATGACCATCACCGGAGCGGACATCAAGAAGGCCCAGCTCAAGCAGATACCCAAGCCCGCATGGCAGATCGCACTGAAGTTCGCGATGTCCAAACGGGGCACCCCGTACGTCTGGGGCGGCACCAGCCCGAGCGGCTATGACTGCTCGGGACTGATGCTGAGGGCCTACGAGAAGGCGGGGATCGAGCTTCCCCGCGTGGCACGCGACCAGTACCAGGCATTCGACAAGAAGATCAAGTGGGAGAAC
This sequence comes from Nonomuraea sp. bgisy101, assembly GCF_057708945.1. Lineage (NCBI taxonomy): Bacteria > Bacillati > Actinomycetota > Actinomycetes > Streptosporangiales > Streptosporangiaceae > Nonomuraea > Nonomuraea sp. bgisy101. The sequence goes on along the minus strand of NZ_JBYITD010000052.1, from coordinate 41,473 downwards.
CTGAAGCCCGGCGACCTGGTCTTCTTCAGCAACCTCGGGCACGTCGGGATGATCTCCAAGGACGGCTACATGGTGCACGCGCCGCGCAGCGGCGACGTGGTGAAGGAGGAGAAGCTCAGCCCGTGGCGCCGCCAGGCGTTCGTCGGCGCGGTACGGCCTGACCCGAAGGGCGTGGCGCAGTCCCGGCGACTGGTCGAGGTGAAGACCGAGGCGGCCCCCATGTCGCTGCGGGCCACCTTCTAGGCCCGGGCCGCCGAACTCGCGGGAGGTTCCAGCACTCCGGCCCCACGACTGGCACGGAGACACAAGGACTCCCTGGCGCTGTCGCATGACGGAGAACACCGTCAGCGGCCGCGAAAGACGTGAAGATCCGAAGGCTCCCGGAGACACCCCGTTCCGCGGAGCCTTCCGGAGGCTCATGCGCGTTCGAAGGTGGGTGGGTTCACCCCGGTGGAGCAGGGGGAACTCCACCGGGTGGCCCCGTTCAGCGGGGGGAGGGGGAGCCGCCGTTGTCCCTGCGGTCCAGCGCGGTCTGGACGGCCTCCGCCGCCTCCTCGTCGTGATCTTCGGCGCGGTTCCATGGATACATGTCGTACACGTGACTCATCTCTTTTCGCGGACGCGAGTGGATCGGACGTCGGATCCCGGTCGCGAATCCGACCGGGCCTGGTCTCGTGCGGTCCGGATCACGGACCGGACGGAGGGGGCTTAAGGCCGACACGACGCCGCTCACCGCGACGGGTGGCCGACCTGCCCTAACAGGCCCCGTCGCGGCTGGTAAGAATGACGAGTACCCAGCGCATCCATTCCAAAGTACCTGGCACGGCCCCGGCTGTCTCGTAGGACGTCCGAATATCTCACTATTTGAGACGCCGTTGCGGTGGCGCGCGAGCGCTCACGAGGAGCGTCCCCTGGACGGAGGGCGGCCGGTGGCCACGGAGGCGCGTGGCACGGCGTGCCGTACGGCGCAGGGAACCGGGAGATGACGGCAAGAAGAACGCCCTCCCGCGCCACAGGGCGGGAGGGCGTCGTGACGCGAGCGGCCGTCAGTCGGTGAGGTCCACCGAGCGCCCGCTGTCGGCGCCGATCTCGCCCACGATCTGGTCCACCACGTCGGCGGGGATCGCCGAGTCGACGGTCAGCGCGATCAGCGCCTTGCCGCCCTTGACGTCCCGCGCCACCTGCATGGAGGCGATGTTGATGCCCTTCTCGCCCAGCAGGTGACCCACGACGCCGACGATGCCCGGCCGGTCGGTGTAGGTGAAGAAGGCCAGATGGTCGGTCGGCTCGATCTCCATCTCGTAGCCGTTGACCTCGACGATCTTGGTGACCTGGCGCGGCCCCGAGAGCGTGCCCGACACCGAGACGGTCCGGCCGTCGGCCAGCACGCCGCGGACGCCGACGACGTTGCGCCAGTCGGGGCTCTCCGAGCTGGTGACCAGCTCGACGGTCAGCCCGCGCTCCTTGGCCAGCAGCGGCGCGTTCACGTAGGTCACCGCGTCCTCGATGACGTCGGTGAAGACGCCCTTGAGCGCGGCCAGCTCCAGCACCCGCACGTCCTGCGAGGCGATCTCGCCGCGCACCTCGATGTCGAGCTTGGTGGCGGTCTCACCGGCGAGCGCGGTGAACACGCGGCCCAGCTTCTCGGCGAGCGGCAGGCCGGGCTTGACTTCCTCGGCGACCACGCCGCCCTGGACGTTGACCGCGTCGGGAACGAACTCGCCGGCGAGGGCGAGCTTGACGCTGCGCGCGACCTGCGTGCCCGCCTTCTCCTGCGCCTCGTGCGTGGAGGCGCCGAGGTGCGGGGTGGCGACGACCTGGTCCAGCTCGAACAGCGGGCTGTCGGTGCAGGGCTCCTTGGCGAACACGTCGAGGCCCGCGCCCGCCACGCGGCCCTCCTTGATCGCGGAGTACAGCGCGGCCTCGTCGACGATGCCGCCGCGGGCCACGTTGATGATCCGCACCGACGGCTTGACCTCGTGCAGTTCCTTGTCGCCGATGAGGCCGATGGTCTCCTTCGACTTCGGCAGGTGCACGGTCAGGAAGTCGGCCGTCCTGATGACCTCGTCGAGGCCGGCCAGCCTGACGCCCATGGCCGCGGCGCGGGCCGGAGGCAGGTAGGGGTCATAGGCGATCAGCTCGACACCGAACGGCTGCAGCCGCTGCGCGACGAGCTGGCCGATCTTGCCGAGACCCAGGATGCCGACGATCTTCTCGTCGAGCTCGACGCCGGTGTACTTGGACCGCTTCCACTCACCGTTCTTGAGCGCGGCGTGAGCCTGCGCGGTGTTGCGCGCGCTGGCCAGGATGAGCGCGATCGTCTGTTCTGCGGCACTGGTGATGTTGGAGGTGGGCGCGTTCACGACCATGACCCCGGCCTTCGTCGCCGCCTCGACGTCGACGTTGTCGAGGCCGACACCGGCCCGGGCGACGACGCGCAGCTTGGGCGCCGCGGCGATGGCCTCGGCGTCCACCTGGGTGGCGGAGCGGACGATGAGCGCGTCCACGTCGGCGAGCGCGGGTAGGAACTGCGAGCGGTCGGCGCCGTCGGTGTGACGGACTTCGAAGTCTGCGCCGAGCACGGCGAGACCCGCTTCCGACAGCTCCTCTGCGACCAGAACGACGGGCTTGTTCACTGGTGGATCCTTAGGGTCATGCGACGGGCTGAGGGACACGTCAGCGGGCCCCTCGGATCCCTCTGAGTCTATCGGGGCTTGTGAACGCATTCACGAGGGTCTCAGGATCTGGGCGCGCTACCCAGGCGCTGAGCAACTCATCCCAACCGCAGCCAACTTTGTCTTGATCGGGAGATTTCTTCGCTATTAGCCTGATAAGCCGTGGGCTACTACCTATCGTTCACCATATGAGCATCGGGAACCCCGCTCTCGCCGACGTGCTCGTCCAGCACGGCAGTCCGCACCTGCTGCTGGCCGCACTCGCCGATGGGGGAATCCTGGTCGCCGTGCGCCCTGACCGCTCCGTCGTCCTGGGCACGACCCAGGTCGGCGACCGGGTCCTGCTCGGCTACACCGGGCCGGACACCTACGCACGGCACCGGGGTGGCCATTCGTTGTCGGCCTGCGACGCCGACACCATCCTCGACATCCAGCGTGTCACCGGCGTGCGGGAGATCGTGATCGACGCCGCAGGCCCCGCCGCGGCAGCCGTACCGATCGAGGATCTCCAGCGCTTCCTGCTGTCGACGCGGACGGGACCGCAGCCGGTGCTGTCCGGGGCGATGCCCACGGCGTACGCGACGGGCGCCATGGCCGCGGTCTCGCGTGGCGGCTCGGTGCTGCAGAGCGCGCCGCCCGTACAGGTCGCCCCCGCGCCGCAGTCGTGGATCCCCGCACCGCGCCCCCACCTGTCGGGGCCGATGCAGCAGGTGGATCCCGGCTACCGCCGCTGCACCCACCCCATCCTGCCCGCGCTGCGGGGCGCGATCGCCCTGCTGCTCGTCGACTACCCGCTGGTCCACCACGTGTGGATCTCCGAGGCGCGCACGGCGTCGGGCGCTCCCGGGATCATGCTGCACGTCAAGGTCCACATGTCGGCAGCCGAGGACGTCGTACGCGACCTGCACCGCGGGGTGCGCGCGAAGCTGCCCCAACTGGCGGCCAGCGAGGCGCCGATCCTCATGGCGCGGGTGGCGGACGCGCGCAGCGAGCGCAGGATGGTGGAGCTGGGCGCGCACGTGGTGTGCGCCGACGTCACGGACTGATTGGGCCTACCGACCAAGAGCTCGCTCGGTTTGAATGAGCCCATGATCGTCTCCACCCGGGTGCGGCTCGGTTACGGCGTGGGCTCCTTCTGCACGGCCACCTTCGGCGCCGTGCCGGGGCTGCTCCTGCTGTTCTACATGACCAACTTCCTCGCCGTGCCCGCGTGGCTCGCGGGGCTGGTCGTGGCCGCGCCCAAGGTGTGGGACCTGGTCGTGAACCCGCTGGTGGGCCGGTGGTCCGACCGGACGGTGTCCCGGATGGGCCCGCGCAGGCCCTGGATGCTGGCGGGCGCCTGCACGCTGCCGCCGGCCTTCGCCGCGCTGTTCGCCGGCCCCCCGCTCACCGGCACACCCGCCGCGATCTACGTCGCGGCGGTGTTCCTGATCGCCGCCACCGCGTACGCGCTGTTCGAGGTGCCGTACAAGGCGATGCCCGCCGAGATGACCGGCGACTACCACGAGCGGACCGCGTTGCTGCAGTGGCGGATGGTCTTCATCGGCGCGGCCACCGTGGTCAGCGGCATCGTCGCCCCGGCGATCGTCAACAGCCAGGGCGACGGAGGCACCCTGGCCAGCTACCGGCTGATGGGCCTGACCGTCGCGTTCGTGATGCTGGCCGCCATGCTCGGCGCCTTCTTCGGCACGGCCCGCGCCCCCATGACCGGCGCCCCCGAACCCGACGGCGGCTCGCTGTGGTCACAGTTCGCCGTCGTGCGCGGCAACCCCTCGTACGTGTGGCTGCTGGCGCTGAGCTGCACGCAGTTCCTGGCCGTCGGGGTGATGCTGGCGGCGGGACCGTACTTCGCCACGTACGTTCTCGGCGACCCCAAGGCCACCAGCACGCTCTTCGCCGCGCTGATCGGGCCGATCCTGCTCACGATGCCGCTGTGGGTCAAGCTGTCCAAGCGCTACGACAAGCGCGGGGCGATGCTCATCGCCGGCCTGATCTTCGCCGGCGGTACGGCGGCGGCCACCGCCACACCGCTGTTCGGCGGCCTGTTCGCGCACCTCATGCTGCTGGTGGTGGGCATCGGGTTCGCGGGCGCCCAGCTCCTCCAGTTCTCGATGCTGGCCGACGTGATCGCCTTCGACGCCGCCACGACCGGCAAGCGGAGGGCGGGGGTCTTCACCGGGTTGTGGACGGCGATCGAGAGCGCCGTGAGCGCGTGCGGCGCGTTGATCTTCGGCGGGGTGCTGACCTTGGGGGGATTCGTGTCATCTGATCCGGGAAGGCCGGTGGCGCAGTCCGATTCCGCCATCACCGCCGTGCTCCTCGGTCAAACAGCCGTGCCAGCCTCCATTATTTTTCTTGCCGTTCTCATGACGTTCCGTTACCGATTGACAGCGGAGCATGTTCTCCATGACCCGCTCGAGTCTTCTACATCAGGCGAGATACGCCCTTCGGCACCCTGACAGAGTCATCCCCCACGCGCGGCGGCTCACCAGGGACCTGTGGCTCAGGCTTCAGAGCCGCGACCACGTCGACTACTACAGGGCGGTGATGCGCTCGGACACCGAACGCAATCCCGACCGCGCCGTCGGCTCCAAGAGCCGGGAGAAGTGGCTGAAGATCGGAAAGGCGCAGTTCGACTACCTCGTCCAGCACGGTCTGAGCCCCGAGCACCGCATGCTGGAGATCGGCTGCGGCAACCTGCGGGCCGGGCGGCTGTTCATCGACTACCTCTCGCCCGGCCACTACTACGGGATCGACATCTCGCCCGACATCCTGTTCGCCGCCCAGCAGACGCTGGCCGACTACGGCCTGCAGGACAAGCTCCCCCGTCTGACCCCTGTTCACGACCTGCGTTTCAGCTTCCTCCCCAGCGAGCACTTCGATGTCATCCACGCCCACAGCGTCTTCTCCCACTCCCCGCTGCACGTGATCGAGGAGTGCTTCGCGAACGTGGGACGGGTCATGAAGCCCGGCGGCTGGTTCGACTTCACCTTCGACAGGACGCGGGGCAAGGAGCACCACGTCCTGCGCGAAGACTTCTACTACCGCACCGAGACGCTCGTGGAGCTGGCCGGACGGTACGGCCTGACGGCGACGTTCATGGAGGACTGGGAGCTGCTGCCGTACAAGCAGTCCAAGATCCGCGTGCGCCGCGCCGTCAGGTGAGGCGGCGGGTCAGGGTCAGCGTCCCTGTCCGCGCGAACGCTCCGGCGACCAGCGCTGCCAGCAGCGGCAACCCGATCACCACGACGCCGACCAGCGACCACGGCACGGCGATCGTCGCCGGGCCGGGGTCCTGCCGGACCATGAACGGGCCGAAGCCCAGGGCGGTGCCGCCTGCGGTGGTCATCGCCCAGGCCAGCGCCACACCGGGGACGACGCCTGCGACGGCGCCCACCAGCGCGCCGAGGCCCGCGATGTAACCGGCCTGCCCCGCGACGACCAGCCGGCCCGTCTTGGCGGGCGCGCCCACCGCCGAGACGGTCGCGAGATCGGGTCGCATGTCGGCGGCGGCCAGAGCCGTCGCCACGAACGTGCCGCCGAGCACCAGGATGAGCGCGCCGCCCATCAGCGCGAGTAGCGTGCCGTCGATGTCGCTCTGGAAGCCGCTCGCCACGCCGGCGCCCGCGTACGGACTGACCACCGAGAGCTCCCTGTGGAGCCGCTCGATGTCCGGTACCGGATGCCGCGTGAAGAGCTCGCGCTCCTGGAGCTTCCAGCCCTGCGCCGTCACCGCCGCCGGCGGCAGCAGGGCACCGCCCAGCCGCGGATCGGAGGCCTTGACCACGACGGCGGGCACGACGAAGCCCTTGTCGTCGACGGATCTGCGGTAGCCGCTGGCGTTGAGGGAGAGCATCCCGTTACGCGCCAACGCGGGGTCGAAGACCACCGCCTTTCCCGCGGCGAGCGCGGCGGCCGCCGCCGGGTCGTGCCTGCCCAACATCACGTCGAGCACCCCCTGATCACCGATCTGCAGGTTGAAGAAGACGCCCCTGGTGCACTCTCGGCACGTGATCGGCACCCTCGGGAGCAGGGCGACCGACTCCCCTGCGGCCGTGGTCGCCTGGTAGCCACTCGCCAGCGTGACACCGGGAAGCAACCTCGCCGCGGTGGTACGGATCTTCGCCCATTCGGCGTCGTCCCCGCCGGCCGCGGTGATCGACAGCGTGCCGACCGGCGTGGGGGCGCGGTAGGAATCGCGCTGGTCGACGTACTGGCTGTTGACCCCGATGCCCGCGGCGACCGCCCCGGCCGTCGCCGTCATCACGGCCGCCACCGCCGATGCCGTACGCACCCGGTGGCGGACGGCGTCGCGGACGCTCAGCCGCAGCGTGAGCGGCAGCCGTACGGCGAGCCGCCCGGTGAACCTGACCAGCCACGGCATCACCGCGACCATCCCGAGCTGCCCGAGCACGGCGGCCGCGAAGATCCACACCTCCTCCGTCCTGGACGCCGCCACGCTCGCCACGACGCCCGCCGCCAGCAGGACCAGTCCGAGTACGGGCTTGCCCGTCCTGTCGCGGGCGGCACCCGAGCGTCCGGACAGCACGGCCGCGGTGTCCTGCCGCGCCGCCTGCAGCGCGGGGACCAGGGCCGCCACCATCCCGCTGAGCGACCCGAGCGCCGCGACGCCCAGCACCTGCCACCAGGGCACCTCCGCCGGGCCCACCGAATCCGACAGCAGCGGGACGAGCAGCAACCCGGCCGCGGTACCGACGACGGCGGCCGGCACCGCGGCGGTTCCGCCCAGCACCAGGCCGTCGGCCAGCACGATCGCCCGCAGGTGCGCCTTCGAACCGCCCTGGGCGGCGATCATGGCAAGCTCGGTCCTGCGCCGCCGCAGCCCGATCGCGAAGGCGGGTCCCGCCAGCAGAGCCGTCTCCGCCACCACCATGAACACCACGAGAGCGACCGCGAGCACCTGCGTGGACGTCATCATCGACATCAGTGGATCGTCGTCAGTGGTGAGGGAAGAGAGTCCGACGAGACCGACCTCGTTCAAGCGCCTCGTGTCCGACAGCGTCGCGGGAGACGGAGTGTCGGCGAGCCAGCCGGTGCCCTGACCGTCGCGCTTGTCCAGCAACAGCACACCCCGGCTGCCGACGACCTCCATGTGCTCGGTGTTGAACGGGTAGGACACCACGCCCACCACCCGCACGGGACGGTTCGCGCGGGTGACCTTGATCGTGTCACCGGGACGGAACGGCATGGCCCGCGTCACCACGACCTCGTCGGGGCCGGCCGGGTAGCGCCCCTCGACCAGTGGCCGCACGCCCCTGGCCAGGGGATCGCGCAGGTCGATCTCCACGGCGGCGACATGCTCGTACTGGTCGGCACGCCAGACGTCGACACTGCCCTCGTCGAAGCCGATCAGTCTGGTGCCCGGCTGGAGCCTCGCCGCGACCTCCGCCGTGGTCGTGGGCTGGGCGCGTTTCGGCTTCGAGTCCTCGGGACCGGGGAGGCCGCTGTCGCCGTACTGCTCCGTGATCTCGCTGTAGGGGGTCGTCTTGATCCGCAGGTCGGCCGCGCCCAGATCTCTGACCAGCCCCTCCTTGACCGTCACGTCGGCCGTCGCGGCGAACGTGAGCAACCCCGTGATCACCAGCACCGGCAGGCCGATCATGACCATGATCAGTGCGGTGCGCCCCTTGGCTCTGACGGCGTCCCGGCGCGAGATGCGCAGTGCGACCCTCATCGCGCGCTCACCGCCGGCGCGGTCGTCTCGTCGGCGATGCGCCCGTCGCGCAGGAACACCACCCTGTCCGCCCATCCCGCGTAACGCGACTCGTGGGTGACCAGCAGCACCGCCGCGCCCGCCTCGCAGCGGCTGCGCAGCAGTTCGAGGATCTCGTCGCCGGTCGGCGTGTCCAGCGCGCCCGTCGGCTCGTCGGCCAGGATCAGCCGCCGCTCGCCGACCAGTGACCTGGCGATCGCGATGCGCTGGCGCTGCCCGCCCGAGATCTCGTCAGGGAACCTGTCGGCCAGATGCGGCAGGCCGACCTCGCCCAGCACCGCCAGCGCCTCCTGCCTGGCGTCGCGGGCCCGCACGCCGTCGAGCTCGCGGGGGAGCATGACGTTCTCCACCGCGGTCAGCGACGGGATGAGGTTGAGGTCCTGGAAGACGTAGCCGACGCTCCTGCGCCGCAACGCCGCCAGGTCCTTGACCGTCGACAGATCGACCCCGTCGACCTCGACCGTGCCGCCGGTGGGGCGGTCCAGGCCGCCCGCGAGGTTGAGCAGCGTCGACTTGCCCGACCCCGAGGGCCCCATGACCGCCACCAGTTCCCCCACGCCGACCTCCAGGCTGACGCCCTTCAGCGCGTGAACCGCGGCTTCTCCTTCCCCGTGCACGCGCGCCACGTCCTTCAGCGCCACCACACGCTTCATGCCCCTGCCTCCTTGAGTACGGCCTCGCAGTGGTCGAGCCATCGCTGCTCGGCCTCGGCCTGAAAGATCATCGAATCCAGCACGAGACGCTGGGCGGGGCCGGCAGAGCTGGCGCGCTTCGCTCTGGTCAGCTCCTGCAGGGTGCGCATCGTGGCGGTTCGCTGGCGTTGGACGACCTTGGCGACGTCCACGTCCTTGGCTGTGACGGCCATCGCGAGTTTGATGACCAGCTCGTCCCTCGGCCGGTCGGACTGGGCGACGGGGGTGCCGAACCATCGCTCCATCTCCGCCCGACCGGCCTCGGTGACCGTGTAGACGACCCGGCCCTGCTCGTCCTCTTCCCCTGAGGCGACCAGGCCGTCTCGCTCCATGCGGGAAAGCGTCGTGTAGACCTGGCCGATGTTGAGCGGCCAGGTCGCCCCCGTCGACGCCTCGAACTCCGCACGTAGTTGATAGCCATATCTGGGGCCCTGGCTGAGCAACGCCAGGAGCCCGTGTCGGATCGACATGAATACTGAGTATGCATACTCAGTATGCCCCCTTCAAGGTTTTCTGGACAGGAAACGCGGTTCGGGCCGATACTCGGGGCATGAGCTCGACGCAACCCCCATTTCGCGCATCCGATGGGGAACGTGATCGCGCCATCGACGAGCTCCGCGACCGCGCCGTCGAGGGGCGTCTGAGCCACGACACGTTCGTGGGCCGAGTCGATCAGGCGCTGCGGGCGCGCAGCCGCCACGAGCTCGACGACCTCGTCGCCGACCTCCCCCCGCGCAACACCTTCAGACAGCGGCTGACCGACGTGGTCGCCTCGGTCTCGGAGCTCACCACCCGCCTGCAGTCCGCCTGGCGCAAGCCGCGGCTGCCGCGGCTCGCGCTGCCCGAGGACAGCAGGCTCCGGTACGTGGTGGGCCGCGGCTCCGCCTGCGACCTGGTACTGGCCGACCTGACCGTGTCCAGGGTGCACGCGGAGCTGCGCAAGGGCGACGACGGGTCGTGGATGCTCGTCGACCTGGGGTCACTGAACGGCACCCGCCTCAACGGGTGGCGGCTGGTCGGCCCGGCGCGGGTCCGCTCGGGCGACGAGATCTCGTTCGGTGACGTGGGGTTCCTGGTGTCCAGTACGGCAGGCACCCGATAGGCCATCGCCCGTCACCTCGCCCGCGCACGGCGAGAACATCGACTTCTTCGGCGCGATCGAGGTCGACACCGACGCCGAACTCGCCCGGCTCGGCCTGACCGGCTACCGGCCCCTGCGGGTCCGCGACACGCTGTTCTGATCCGCGCCCCGACCCGGACACGGTACTGATCGTGGGCGGCACCCCCGGCGTGAGGCCGTGCAGTCGCCCCAGCGGTGTCTGTGGGCAGACCTCCGGCCGGTCGCCGGTCCGAAGGACCGGAGCACGGCGCGGTCAGCGGGCGCCCGGTCTGGGGATGCGGTCAGCGGGCGCCAGGTCTGGGGATGCGGTCAGCGGGCGCCAGGTCTGGGGATGCGGTCAGTGGGCGTCCAGTCTGGGGATGCGGATGCCGGCGGCGCGGAGCTTGGCCTCGAAAAGCGCGGCCAGCCGCGCCGCGGCCGGAGTCTGCTCTTCGCCGTGGTGGGCGATCAGCGTGTACCGGGCCGCGGCCTCGGTGCGGGCTTGCAGGCCGGTCACGGTCTTCAGCAGTGCGGGGTTGGCGAGGTAGTGGTCGGCCACGGCGGTGGCGAGCTCGGCGATGCGGGGGTCGTCCGGTTCCCAGGCTCCGGCTTCGGCTGCGCGCCTGGTCAAGGCGACGAGCCGGGTGTCTTCGAGGGCGTGCTCGAAATGGGTGAGGTAGTCGTCGAAGCCTTCGGGGACCAGGGCCTTGGCCAGCACCCAGCCCTCCCTGGTGGCCGCCACCTCGTCCGCGGGGAATCCGAGGCCGAGCATCCGCTCCAGCAGCGCCACAGCGCGGTCAGGCAGCAGAGCCCGGTTACCATCGGCGAGCCGATGCAGCGTGTCACGCCGCGCGATCAACTCCTCGATCCGTTCGGTGAGCTGGCGCTCGACGTCGGCGAGCGCGGCGGCGAACAGCGTGGCATCGGCGTCGAGCAGGGGTCCGATCTCGGCCAGCGGCACCCCGGCGGCGGCCAGCGTCCGTACCTGCACCAGCCGCAACAGATCGTCCGATCCGTACCGCCGGTAGCCGGAGCTGTCGCGTTCCGGCTCCTCGACCAGGCCGAGCTTGTGGTAATGCCGCACCGTCTTCACCGTGACGCCGACGAATGCCGCCGCCTGCCCGATCGTGACTTCGTTCCTCATCTGCACAGCCTGCCTTGTGCTCGAGCTCGGCGGCCACACACCACGACCGAGCATATGGACGGGTCACGCCGAGCCCGTAGAGCTCGGCGTGGCCCCGGCCCGCGTCCTCCCTCACGCACGACCGGAAGAGCTCGGCGTGGCCCCGGCCCGCGTCCTCCCTCACACACGACCCGAAGAGCTCGGCGTGGCCCCGGCCCGCGCTCTCCCTCACACACGACCCGAAGAGCTCCACGCGACCCCGGCCCGCGTCCTCCCTCACACACGACCCGAAGAGCTCCACGCGACCCCGGCCCGCGTCCTCCCTCACACACGACCCGAAGAGCTCCACGCGACCCCGGCCCGCGTCCTCCCTCACACACGACCGGAAGGGCTCGCCCCTCGAGGCGTACAGGTCGCAGGTGCTCAGTCCGTCGGCTGAGCCGGATCGGCCTGCCCACCGCAGAACACCTCGTTGACGAGCCTTTGCTGGGCGTTCTGGAATGCTGTCGCGATGGACAGGTCGGCGTCGTCCACGCAGTTCAGCGCGGCGGTCAGGGTCTTGCTGCCGTCGGGGGTGCTGTACATCAGCGCCGCGTGGCCCACGGCGGCGCCGTTGTGGGAGATGACGGTGCCGCCGCCGTCCGTCTTCACCAAGAACACTCCCAGGCCGTAGTCCATGTTCGGGATGCCCGTCGGGTGTGGGGTGCACATCTCGGCCAGCAGCGGGGCCGGCAGGAGCCTGCCGCCCAGCAGCGCGGAGATGAACGTGTGAAGGTCCTGGGTGGTCGAGATCATGTCGCCGCCGCTGGAGATCCATGAAGGGTTCTCGCGGGTGATGTCGATCGTCTTCTGCTCGCCGGCGTCCTCGTACCGGTAGTAGGCGTGGGCGTGCGGCTCAGAGATCTCCGCCGAGGCGTCCGGCACCACGGTGCCCGACAGCCCGAGCGGCCCCAGGATCAGCCGCCGCATCTCCTCGGCGACCGAACGGCCGGTGACCTTCTCGATCAGCAGCCTGGCCAGCACGTAGTTGGTGTTGGAATAGCTCCAGCCCGTCCCCGGCTCGAACCGCGCAGGCTTGGACAACGCCAGCTCCACCAGTTCCTGCGGCCGGTAGGTCGTGAACCGGTTGTCCATCCACTCTTTGCCCGTGGTGCCGTAGGGGATGGGGATCCCCGGCGCGATCGTCCCGTCGCCGTAGACCTCGCCGCTGAAGTTGAACACCCCGCTGGTGTGCTGCAATAGCATCCGCACCGTGATCCGCTCGTCCAGCCCGAACTCGGGCAGGTAGTCCGCCACCGGGGTGTCCAGCCCGACCTTGCCCTCGGCCACCAGCTGCAGTACCAGGGTCGCGATGAAGGTCTTGGTGTTGCTGCCGATCCGGACGTGCCCGTTCATCGGCGGCTTCGCGGCCCCGCCCAGCTCGGCCCCCCCGGCGCTGCCGACCCACTCGCCCCGCTCATCGTGCACGCGCAGCGACACCCCGACGAAACCGGAATCGACGATCTCCTCGATCGCCTTCTGCAGCTCCGGACGGTCCTGCCCGGCCGCAGCCGCCGGCGCAGCCCCGCTGTCCGCAGTGGCCACCCCGGCGTCGAGGGCGGCGGTGATCTTGCGGGCCATCTCGGTCATGGTGGCGCTGGGCTGGTCCGGGTGGCCCTGGGCGGCTTCGATGGCGAGGAGGATGGTCATGCGGAAGTTGTCGGCTTCTGCCGGAGCTTGCTTGCCGAGCAGCTTCATGGCTGCGGTCAGGGCCGGTAGTACCCGGTCGGCGAGTTCGGCGACGGTCTTGCCCTTCAGTTCGATGTCCTTGGCCTTCGCGGCGAGCACGTGCCCGACCAGACCGGTCGCTGAGGTCAGGGCGATGGAGGCGTTCGTGGCGGCCTTGTGGGGCGAGCCGGTGGCGGCGGCCATCAGCGACACGGCGCCGTACGCGGCGGTCCGCAGGGTGCTCTTGTCCTGGCCGGAAAGGGGGAGGGACATGGTGGTTTGCTCCTTTAAATCTGTTATGTCCGGTCGGCGTCGTGCCGCTGCGACGAGCTTCCACCCTGACCCAAGGTCAACCTCAACCATGATCTAGCTCACAGCGAATCTTGGGGTTCGGGACAACTTCTGGAGCAGGACGCCGTCCCCGTCGGGTGACAGTCGCATCTCGCACGAGTCCGGGGCGTTCCGTAAGGCGATCCAGTCGGCCACCCCTGGCCTCGTAGACCAGCCCGCAGCATGTATGCAGTCCACCGTCTGCAGCCTTCCGGACACCGCGCCCCACGAACGCAGCATCCAGTCCACCCTGGCCGCCCGTGGACCAGCCCGCAGCGTGCATACAGTCCACCGTCTGCAGCCTTCCGGACACCGGTCCCCCACGAGCGCAGTGTTCAGCCGCCACCCTGGCTGTAGCGCCGACCCGCAGCGTGCATGCAGTCCACCGCCTGCAGCCTTCCGGACACCGGCACCCCACGAGCGCGCCGTTCAGTCCCGGCACCCCCTGGCCCCCGAGACCGGCCCGCAGTATGTATGCAGTCCACCGTCTGCGGTCTTCTGCAGACCGTCTCCCGAAGCCTGTACGCAGTCTCTGTCCCGCAGAAACGATGCCCATCGTCGGACTGAACACGGCAGAATCCCGACCGCGGAAGTGGACGGACCGGTGGGACACCTGCAGCGGGCCAAAGATACGGAAATTTGCGGATTGCGGGGAGAGAGCGGCGCTCCCATGATCCCTGCGAGACCTAGTACGCACCCTGGAGACCTCCATGCGTCGCACCCCAGCCTCACTCGTCGCCGGCGCGCTCGTCGCCGCCCTCGCGTGGGCGTCCAGCCCTGTCTCTCCCGCCACCGCCGCCGACCCCTCCCCCGGCGTCGCCGACCTCACCCAGGATCTCAACCAGATCCTCAGCGACTCCCGCCTGGACATCGGCCGGGCCGGCGTCGTCGTCAAGAGCGCCAGCACCGGCGAGGAGCTCTACTCGACCGACGCGGGCAAGCTCATGACCCCCGCCTCCAACACCAAGCTGTTCACCTCCGCGGCAGCGGCGGAGGTGCTCGGGCTCGACTACCGCTTCACCACCAGCGCGCTGGCCGCCGGCCGTACCATCGGGTCGGTTCTCAAGGGCGACCTGGTGCTGCGCGGCACCGGCGACCCGACCATGCTTGCCGCCGACTACGACGCGCTCGCCGCCGCCGTCGCCGCGAAGGGCATCAAGCTCGTCACCGGCAAGCTGGTCACCGACGACACCTGGTTCGACGCGGTACGGCTCGGCCAGGACTGGGCGTGGGACGACGAGACCGCCTACTACGCCGCCCAGATCTCCGCGCTGACCGCCTCGCCCGACAGGGACTACGACGCGGGCTCGGTGATCGTCTCCGTCGCGCCCGACGGCGACAAGGTCAAGGTCAGCACCACCCCCGAGACCGACTACGTGAAGATCGTCAACAACGCCACGGTCGGCGCCTCGACGGACGTGCTCATCGAACGCCAGCACGCCACCAACACGATCGTCATCACCGGCACCGTGGCCGGGCCGTACGACGAGTGGGTGGCCGTCGACAGCCCGACCGGCTACGCCGCCTCCCTGTTCCGCAAGGCGCTCAACGCCCACGGCGTCAAAATCCTCGGCTCCACGGTCAACGGAGCCCCCGAGGGCGCGACCGAGCTGGCCAAACACGAGTCGATGCCGCTGAGCGAGCTGCTGGTGCCGTTCATGAAGCTCAGCAACAACATGCACGCCGAGATCCTCACCAAGGCCATGGGCCGCAAGGTCGCGAACCAGGGCACCTGGTCCGCGGGACTCAAGGCCACCTCGGACTTCGCCAAGGCGAACGGGGTCCAGATCCTGAACCTGCGCGACGGCTCGGGCCTCTCCCGCCGCGACGGCGTCACCGCGACGTCGATCACCCAGCTGCTGCTGTCGGTGCGGGGCAAGCCGTGGTTCAAGACCTGGTACGACGCGCTGCCCATCGCGGGCAACGCCGACCGCTTCACCGGCGGCACCCTGCGCAGCCGGATGCGGGGCACGCCTGCCGCGAACAACGTCCACGCCAAGACGGGATCGCTGACGAGCGTCACGTCGCTGTCCGGGTACGTCACGAGCGCCGAGGGCGAGCCGCTGGTGTTCTCGATCATGCTGAACCAGTACCTGTCCGGGTCGCCCAAGGACATCGAGGACAAGATCGCGGTACGGCTGGCGAAGTTCAGCCGCACTACGCCCGACACCGCCGCCCAGCTCCGCACCGACGACAGTCCCGCCTCCTCGGAGGGCGGCGACCTGGAGTGCTCGTGGCTGAAGCCCGTCCAATGCTGACCCGCTGACCACGCGCTTCCACCGCGTCAACGGCCCGCCTGGTTCGCCCAGGCGGGCCTTCCGCTTTCTCGGGACCCACCCCGGCACCCCGGCACCCCGGCACCCCGGCGTGCCCGTCCGCCCGGCGGTGTTGTCACGTGGACGAATGGGCGGATTGCCCCGATTTGGCGAATGTCTCGTTTGGTGATTTCTCAGGTGTGATCACGGAGCGACGCACAGTCACGGATCGCCCTCGTCCAGTCGGCGAGCATCGGGTCGGACGCCGTCGCCTCGTGCAGGTTCCCCCACAACCCGGCCCGCGTCCACCGAGCGAACCACCGATGCGCCGTGGGCACCGTAACTCCGAACGAACGTGGCAGATGCTGCCACGCGCACCCGCTCGTGACCACGTACACGACCGCCACCATCACCCTGCGCGCGTCGGTCGCCGCCCTGCCACCACCCTGGGGGCGCACCCGCTGCCCCGGCATGAGCGTGCCGGCAACCGCCCACATCTCGTCCGGGACCAGCCGCTGAGCGAGCGCCTCCATGCCGGTGATCCTCTCGCATGGGCTCTGACCTGCCACATGAGACATAGGCCCATGTGCGGACCAGGGCTTTCCGGGGTTACCTTCACCGCCTCACCGACGAAAGGAAGAAGATCCATGAGGATCCTCGTGACGGGCGCGACGGGCGCGGTCGGCCGGATCGTGGTCGACAGACTGCTCGCGGCAGGGCACCAGGTGCGGGCCCTGACCAGGAACCCGTCGGCCGCCGCACTGCCCCGCGCGGCCGAGGTCGTGGCGGGCGACCTCACCGACGCCTCCGCGTTCTCCGCCGCGTTCGAAGGGGCGGACAGGACCTACTACCTGCCCGGCGTCCTCGACGCCGACCTCGCGACCAAGCAGGCCGCCGCCTTCGTGACACAGGCGGCCAGGGCGGGGGTGACCCGGGTCGTCGACATGACGAGCGCGGCCGTGACGATCCGGCGGCCGGGCAGTTTCGAGATGCTGTGCGACGTGGAGCGCGTCATCGAGGGGTCCGGGCTGGAGTGGACTCATGTACGGCCGGGCGAGTTCGCCATGAACAAGCTCGACATGTGGGGCGAGTCGATCCGCACCGAGGGCGTGGTGCGCAGCGCCTTCCCTGACGCGCTCGGCGTTCCCATCCACGAAGCCGACATCGCGGACGTGATCGTCGCCGCTCTTCTCGAGGACGGCCACGCCGGGAACGCGTACACGCTGAGCGGACCCCTGGCGCAGACCCACCGCGAGCAGGCGGCGGCGGTGGGCGAGGGCCTGGGCAGGCCGCTCCGCTTCGAGCCGCTGACGTACGGGCAGGCCCGCGCCGCCTACATCATGGCGGGGTTCCCGATGGACATCGCCGAGTACATCCTGGGCTACCAGGCCGAGTACGCGGAGGAACCGCCCGAGGTCTCGCCGGACGTCGAACGAGTCCTCGGCCGACCCGCCCGCCCCCTGTCCCGGTGGGCATCCGACCACACCGCCGACCTGAGCTGACCTGACCCAGCCGCCCGAGGCTACGCGGGGGCGGTGATCGCGTTCGGAAGAAGCCTGGCTTTTCCGTAACGGCGCCCGGCCACGGACGCTCGGTGATGCGTATCCCTGGATGGAGGCCGGCCACGCGCCCAGGGTGGCGCGTGGCACGGCCTGCCGTAACGGATGGATGTCCAGCCGCGAACAGCCCGGGCCCGTACGGGCCACAGAGGCCGCACAAGGAGCGGTCCGGCACGAACCGATGGAAACCCCCGAACGGCGGCGCAGAGCATGCGAACCGATCGACGTCCACTCATGGAGGGACGGAAACCAACCGATGGAAACCCACTGAACGCCGACGAAGGCTCACTCAAGGAGGGGCCGACACGAACCGGCGGAAAACCACCGAACAGCTGTGCAGAGCATGCCAGCCGAGCGACACCCGGCAGACACGAAGCGATGGAAACCCCGAAGGACAGCGGCGGGGAGCGTGCGAGCCGACGGAGGCGCCTGGAGGGGCCCGGCACGAGCCGATGGACGCCGCCGAAGGACGAGGCGGGGCGCGGTCGAACCGACGGAGGACGGCCTGAGGATCGTGTGGGTCGCCGTCGCCGGTGGAGAACGTTCCAGGGGAACGCGACCTGAGCGAACCGGTGAAGAGCCTACCGGAGATCGTCTGACCTGCAGCGACTTGTGGAACCGTCCAAGCGCTCGCGGCCTGCCGAGGTCCGGGAGTCCTCCGCACGATACCCGCTCAAGAACCACTGCCGACGGTGGAACGGGATGGAGTCGGGGTGCGTCGGATGGAACAGAGATCGAAGAGCCTTAGACGCGCAGGTAGGGCACATGGTTCACGCGCGACTAGAGAGATCTTTGTTACGAAAGGGACACATGGAGCCCCAGATTTTCGTGGTTTTTTCGTGACATTTGGGTTCTGTGCACACCAGAATGCCTCTTCGACCCAGTGTCTAACCCCCAACGGAGGACAACGTGCGCAGACAGCTCCAGGCACTCGCCTGCCTCGGAAGTCTGGCGGCATTGAGCACTCCGGTCACCGCCGCACATGCGGAGACCCAGCCGAACTCCTGCCGCGTTGTCGCGGCCAAGCCATACCTCGACACCAACGGCGTCGTCAGGGGCGGCGCCGCCCGGACGGGCTGCGACGACCAGGCGCGGCTGCGCGTCCGCATCGTCGAGGTGCGGCCGGGGCCCGACCGGCTGCTCAAGAGCGGTTCGCAGCTCGTCACCAACGGCCGGGTCGTGGCCGGTGTCCGCTGCAGTGACGTGCCCCGCCGCCTCTACGTGACCGCGACCGACTACCGGGGCAACGCGCGTCGCTCCGGCGTGGCCGTGCTGTCCTGCGACAGCGTCCCCACGCCCACGCCCACGCCGACCACCTCCCCCACGGCGACCCCCACCACCACGGCGACGCCGACCCCGACCCCGACGAGCACGCCCACCGGTGGCGGCTCCACCGTCGAGGACGAGGTCGTCAAGCTGACCAACGCGGAGCGCGCCTCCGGCGGCTGCAAGCCGCTCACCCACGACCCGAAGCTGCATGCCGCGGCCGAGGGCCACTCGGCGGACATGGCAGCCAAGGGCTACTTCGACCACACTTCCCCCGACGGTCGCAACCCCGGCGACCGCATCAAGGCGTCGGGCTTCTCGCCCGTCACCGCTTGGGGCGAGAACATCGCCAAGGGCCAGCGCACCGCCGCCGACGTGGTTCGGGGCTGGATGAACAGCCCTGGGCACCGCGCGAACATCATGAACTGCAACTACACCCACATCGGCGTCGGCCACGACTCGAAGGGCCCGCACTGGACCCAGGTCTTCGCCCGCCACTGACGCCACTCCCCCGCGTCGGGTCAACCCACCGCCCCACCCGACGCCAGCGGGCCCGCCGCGCCTCCCCCTCCGCACGAGGGAGCCGCAGGCGGGCCCGCGCCTTTTCCCGCACACCGCACGCCAGGGACCGAGACCAGGGGGACCTGGGAAACACCGACCCAGGTTCCGAGAGCCGCAAACCCGGGAGTGCGAGGACCCACCGCCCCCGGGTGCCGAGGACCACCAACCCCTAACAACCCGGGAGCCCGAGGACCTACGGGCCCGGATTCCGAAACCACCGACGCCCAACAACCCCGGGGGCGCCGAGAGCCGGAAACCCGGGAGCCCGAAGACCCACGACCCGGATCCCGAGGACCACCGGCTTCCGACAACCCTCGAGTTCCGAGGATCCGACGACTTGGGAGTGTGGGGACGCGACGCCTGCCCCGGTCAGCCAGCCCCCCAGACGTGCGGGCGTGGCTTCACACCGCGGCCGGTTCCCGGGCGCCCGTCCTGAATTCGGCCAGGAAGTTCTCCTCGTCGAGCGCCTCGACGCACCGGGCCGTGATCCGCTCGACGTCGCCCCGCTCGGCCGCGGGCAGCGGCCTGCCCACCGATTCTCTCGCCGCCGCGGCCGACCCGAGCAGCCTGGCCGCTTGCCGATGGTCGCCCGCCAGCGACGCCGCCCCCGCCATCCCCTCCAGCGCCAGCGCGATCGCCCGAGGGTCGGAGGTGGCGCCGGCGTGGGCGTGGCCCTCGCGGTGGAGGGACATGGCCAGCTCGGCATCACCTCGCAGCTCGGCGATGAACCCCAGTTCGGCCAGCAGCAGGGCGGCCCCCGACTCGCCCTCCACCTTCGTGATCCAGTCGAGCCAGGTGCGCAGGTGCTTCTCCGCCGCGTCGAGCCTGCCCTGCCGCCTGGCGCTCAGCGCGAGACCGACCTCGGCGAACTGCTGGGCGTACGGGTGCGCGTGCGTCGCCGCCAGCCGCCTTGCCCGCTCGTGCAGGTCGTCGGCCCTGGCGTAGTCGCCCTTCAACAACGCGATACGGCCAAGCCCCGACATGCTCCTGGACACCTCGAACCACAACTCCAGCTCCTCGGCCATCGCCAGACCCTGGGAGTGGAGCGCCGCCGCCCCGTCGTAGTCGCCACCGATCTCCGCGAGCATCGCCAGCGGCTCGACCGCCTGCAGGACGCCCCAGTGGTCGTCGAGCTCCTCGAACAGTGCCGCGCTCCGCTTGCCGTCCCGCTCGGCGGCGGCGAAATCGCCCCTGATCATGCCGTGGACCGCACGGGCGGCCAGCGCGGCCGCCGTGCCCCACCGGTCGTCTAGTGTCTCGAACGTCTCCAGCGACCTGCCGACCAGCTTCTCGCTGCAGGCCAGGTCGCCATGGCCCCAGGTGGTGAACCCGAGGAACCACTGCGCCCTCGCCAGGGCCTCGACGTCTCCGGCCGCTTCGAGTACGGCGAGCGCGGACTCGGCCCGCTGCCCGACGTCGACGGCGATGCCCAGCCGCATCGTCAGCCCCATCTCCCAGATCTCGGCCTGCGCCCTGAGCGCCGCGTGCCCCTCGCTCAGAACGCCCCGATCCGACGAGCCACGAATCGTCCCGCCATGACCCGCCCCACTGGAAACCGCCCCACCCGAAACCGGCCCGTCAACGGCCCACCCGCCGTCATCCGGCCCGCCCCCGCCCGGCCCACCGTGGATCGCCCCACCCCCGATCGGCACACCACCGACCGAGACACC
Organism: Nonomuraea sp. bgisy101; assembly: GCF_057708945.1. Lineage (NCBI taxonomy): Bacteria > Bacillati > Actinomycetota > Actinomycetes > Streptosporangiales > Streptosporangiaceae > Nonomuraea > Nonomuraea sp. bgisy101. The sequence goes on along the minus strand of NZ_JBYITD010000052.1, from coordinate 20,802 downwards.
TCCGGCCGAAACACCACCGGTCGACACACCTCCGGCCGAGACACCACCGATCGGCACACCGCCGGTCGGGACACCGTGAGCCGGCTGCGGCTCGTCTCTGACGGACAGCGCCAGAGCCAGCGCCCTGCGGCCCTCGTCGAAGCGGCAGCGCAGCAGGAAGTACCTGGCCATCGCGTTGGCCAGGCGCAGCGCGGTCTCCGCCGAGCCCTGCTCCGCCGCGGTCTCGAGCGCGGTGCGGAGGTTGGCGCTCTCGATGTCGAGTGTCGCCAGCCGGCGCGCCTGCCCCTCCACCCGCCGCTCGCTCCCCTCCGCGAGAGCGAGGTAATGGCGGGCGTGGCGACGCCGTACACAGTCGAGCTCCCGCTCCTCCTCCATCCGCTCCAGGCAGTAGGCGGCCACCGACTCCAGCAGGCGGTAGCGGATTCCCTGCGCTCCTGACACGGTGACGACCAACGAGCGGTCGACGAGCCTGGCCAGCAGGTCGAGCACGTCGGCGGGGCGCACGCCCTCTCCCGAGCACACCGCCTCGGCCGCCTCAAGCGTGCAGCCGTCGGCGTGGACGGCCAGGCGGCGCAGTACGACCCGCTCGGCCCCGGTGAGCAGCTCCCAGCTCCAGTCGATCATCGCGCGCAGCGTCTGCTGCCTGGCGGGCGCGTCGCGCCTGCCCGCCCCGAGCAGGCGGAACCTGTCGTCGAGCCGCTCGGCGAGCTGGGCGGGGCTGAGCACCCTCATGCGCGAGGCGGCGAGCTCCAGCGCGAGCGGCAGCCCGTCGAGGCGGCGGCAGACGGCCGCGACCGCCTCCGCGTTGTGCTCGTCGAGGGCGAACCCCGGCGCGGCCGCGGCCGCCCGTGCCGCGAACAGTCGCACGGCGCTGGAGGCGGCCGGGTCGCCCGTGCCCGAGGGCAGGTCGAGTGGCCGCACGGCCCACAGCCGCTCGCCGTCGATGGCCAGCGCCTCCTGGCTGGTGGCCAGGATCCGAAGCGAGGGCGCCGACCTCAGCAACGTCTCGGCCACGGCGGCGACCTGGTCGACGACGTGCTCGCAGTTGTCGAGCACGAGCAGGGCGCGCTTGGCGCGCAGTACGTCGACGAGCCGCTCGGTCGCGTCGGCGCCACGCTTGCCCGCGGCCCTGTCGTCGCGGACGCCCATCACCGCGGCGATGGCGTCGACGACGCCGACGGTGGCGGGCCGAGCGCCCAGCTCGACCAGCCAGACCCCGTCGGGATGCGCTCCTTCGAGCCGCGCCGCCACCTCCAGCGCGAGCCGGGTCTTGCCGACCCCTCCTGGGCCGGTCAGCGTGACGAGCCTGTGGGCTTCGACCAGCGAACGCACCTCGGCCGTCGCGCTCTCCCTGCCGATCAGGCCGGTCATGGGCACGGGCAGGTTGGTGCGCGTGGTGGGCGCGGCGTCGAGCGCGGGATCCTGTTCCAGGATCGCCTGGTGGAGCGCCACCAGTTCGGGCCCCGGATCGAGGCCGAGCTCCTCGGCCAGCAGGGCGCGCAGGCGGGCATAGCTGTCGAGCGCCTCGCTCTGCCTGCCCGCGCGGTAGAGGGCGCGCAGGTGGACGGCCCGCAGCCGCTCGCGGAGCGGATGCTCGCCCACCAGGTCGGCGAGCTCGGCAGCGAGCAGGGCGTGTTCGCCGAGCGCGAGCCTCGCCTCGGCCTGCTCCTCGATCGCCACCAGGCGCCGCTCGGCCAGGCGGGCCCGTGCCGGCCCGACGAACGCCTCGTCCGCGACGTCGGCGAACGGCTCGCCCCGCCACAACGCCAGCGCGTCGGCCAGCAGCGCCACCTTGGTGGCCGGGTCGTCGCTGGCGTGGGCCCGCTCGGCGAGCGTCTCGAACCGGTCGGCGTCGAGCGCACCCGGCTCCACCCGCAGCGCGTAGCCGGCGGGGGCGAAGGCAAGCCGCTGCCTGCCGTCCTGCTCCGCCTCCTCCAGCACCCTGCGCAGCTGGGACACCTTGACCCGCAGCGCCGCCGCCGGCTTGCCCGGCGGGCTGTCCCCCCACAGGTCCTCGATCAGGCGGTCGGCGGAGACCGGCCGCCCGGCGTGCGCGAGCAGGTCTGCCAGCAGCGCGCGGACCTTCGCCTCGGGTATGCGCAGCGCACGCCCCTCCGTCGACCAGACCGCCAGCGGGCCGAGCACCCCGAATCGCATGTCGCTCAAGCTAACAAAGGCCACCGACGATTTCGGAACGGCTACGGGATCGCCATAAGCCACTCATAACTGCCCCTCTCCAGGCTCATCTCCATGAATCCCAGCAAGCGAGCAGTGGTCACCGGCGGCACCCACGGCATCGGCCTCGCCGTGGTGAAGGCGCTCCTGGCCGAAGGCGCCGAGGTGGTGCTCACCGGCAACAACGAGAAGAACGTCGAGGCCGCGAGGAGCGAGCTCGCCTCCGGCAGGGCGCACGTCCTGCGCTCGGACGCCGGCAGCATGGCCGACATCGAGGCCCTCGGCCGCTACGTCGAGAGCACGCTCGGCCGGGTCGACTTCGTCTTCGTCAACGTCGGATACGCCGAGACGGGCCCCATCGAGGGGGTCACCGAGGCCGCCTACGACAAGATGTTCGCGATCAAGACCAAGGGCGCGTTCTTCACCACGCAGCGCCTGCTGCCCCTGGTGAGCAAGGGCGGCTCGTTCGTGTTCACCACCGCGGTCCTCGACGGCCTCGGCTACGCGGACACCAGCGTCGCCACCGGGACGGTGACCGCCGTCAGAGGGTTCGCCAAGTCGTTCGCCGCCGAGTTCCTCCCGCGCGGCATCCGCGTGAACGTCATCAGTCCCGGCTTCACCCAGACCCCCAGCATGGGCTTCGCGACGATGACCGAGGAGGAGAAGGCGGCCAACCAGCGGCTCGGCGAGGACCTCACGCCGATGAGCAGGCACGCCTCGCCCGAGGAGATCGCGGCGGCCGTGATGTATCTCGCCTTCGACGCCACCTTCACCACCGGCACCGTCCTGCACGCCGACGGCGGCCTCGGCCAGGTCATGGCCTGACATGACCAGCAGCCGTTGGAGGGCGCTGCCCATCCTGCTCGTCGCCGCGTTCGTCACCACGCTCGACTTCTTCATCGCCAACGTCGCGCTGCCCGCCATCCGCGCCGACCTCGGCGCGGGCGAGTCAGCGACCCAGCTGGTGATCGCGGGCTACGGCCTGGCCTACGCGGCCGGTGTGATCATCGCGGGACGGCTCGGCGACATCCACGGCGCGCGCCGGGTCTTCCTCACGGGCCTCGCCCTGTTCACGCTGGCCTCGGCCGCGTGCGGGGCGGCGCAGGGCCCGGCGTTCCTGGTGTCGGCGCGGATCCTGCAGGGCTGCGCGGCGGCCCTGATGGCACCGCAGGTGCTGACGCTGATGAGGGCGCTCTACCAGGGCGCCGACGGGGCGAAGGCCTTCGGCTGGTACGGCACGGCCGTCGGCCTCGCGGGCGTCGGCGGTCAGGTCATCGGCGGCACGCTGGTCGCGACGGACCTGGCAGGGCTGGGGTGGCGCACGTGCTTCCTGATCAACGTCCCGATCGGCGTCCTCGCCCTCGCCTGCGCCCACCGCCTCCTCCCCGGCCCTCTCCCCGGCCCGGGCAGCCCTGCCCTCGAAAGCGCCGGCACGCGACCCCGCGCACCGCACGAAGCAGGCCCCAAGGCGGCCGGGAGGCTCGCCGACCTCTCGGGAGGCCCGGCGCGCGCGGCCCGCGAGCCGGTTCGCCGCAGGCTCGACCTGGTGGGCGCGGCCATGATCGCCACAGGCCTGGTGGCTGTCGTCTTCCCGCTCGCGCACGGCAGGGAAGCCGGATGGCCCGCCTGGTCATGGGCCTGCCTGGCCGCCGCGCTCCCCCTGATGGCCGCGTTCGTCGCCAGGCAGAGGCGCCTCGACGATCCCCTGCTCGATCTGGGCGTGTTCAGGAACCGCGGGTTCGTGCTGGGGCTGGCCGCCGTGGCGCTCCTGTTCGGGACCTCGTCGGGCCTGTCGTTCCTGCTGGCCCTCTACCTTCAGGACGGCAGAGGGCTGGCCCCGGTGGCCTCGGGCGCGGTGTTCACGGCGGTCAACGCCGGATTCTTCGCCGCCTCGCTCGTCACCAGGCGCGGCACCGGCTCCCGGACGGGCCGAAGGCTTCCCGTGGCGGGCGCGCTCGCACTCACCGCGGGGCTGCTGTGGAACTTCCAGGCGGCCGGCGGCCCGCTGGCCGCGCTGCTCCCCGGGCTCTTCACGGCCGGGGCGGGGATGGGTCTGGTGATGTCACCGCTGCTGTCGATGACCCTGTCCTCGGTACGGCAGGCGCACGCGGGCGCGGCGGCCGGCGTGCTGGGAACCGTGCAGGAGGTGGGCGGCGTCCTCGGCGTCACCGTGGTCGGCGCGGTGTTCTTCGGCGGGCTCGACGCCGCCGGCTGGACGGACGCGGCCAGGGCGGGACTCGCGGTGCTGGTGGTGGCGGCGCTGGGGGCCTCGGTGCTGATCTGGCGACTGGTGGAGACGGGCGCCGCGGTCCGTGACGGCGAGCGGCCACACGCTCCCGAGGAGCGTCCCCTGGACGGAGGCCCGCCGGTGACCGCGGAGGTGCCGGAGCCGGCTTGCCGTCAAGACGAAAGAAGGGAGAGCGGCGCGGACCTGGTCGGCGCCGCCCACCGATGACCGGGCGGTGGCGTGGACCTGGTCGGCGCCGCCTACCGATGACCGGGCAGTGGGCCGCACCTGGTCGGCGCCACGCGCCGGTGGCCGGGCGCCCCGGGAAGGGACGCCCGGACGCGGATCAGCCCTCGGCCTTGAGCCAGCTCATCATCGGCCGCAGCTTGGCGCCGGTCTTCTCGATCGGGTGCTCGGCCAGCTCCTCGCGGTAGCGCGTGAACTCCTTCTGCCCGCCCTCGAACTCCTCGACCAGCTGGCGCGCGAAGGTGCCGTCCTGAACCTCGGCCAGGATGCGCTTCATCTCCTTCTTGGTCTCCTCGGTGACCACGCGCGGGCCGCGCGTGTAGCCGCCGTACTCGGCGGTGTCGGACACCGACCAGTACATCTTGGAGATGCCGCCCTCGTACATGAGGTCCACGATCAGCTTCATCTCGTGGAGGCACTCGAAGTAGGCGACCTCGGGCTGGTACCCGGCCTCGATCAGCGTCTCGAAGCCCGCCTTGATTAGCTCGGACACGCCACCGCAGAGGACGGCCTGCTCGCCGAACAGGTCGGTCTCGGTCTCCTCGGTGAAGGTCGTCTTGAGGGCGCCCGCGCGGGTGCCGCCGATGCCCTTGGCGTAGGACAGGGCCAGGTCGAAGGCCTTGCCGGAGGCGTCCTTCTCGACCGCGACGAGGCACGGCACGCCGCGTCCCGCCTGGTACTGGCGGCGGACGAGGTGGCCGGGGCCCTTGGGGGCGACCATGGCGACGTCGACGCCCTCGGGCGCCTCGATGAGGCCGTAGCGGATGTTGAGGCCGTGGCCGAAGAAGAGCGCGTCGCCCTCCTGCAGGTTCGGCTTGATGTCGTTCTCGTAGATGCCGCGCTGAAGGTGGTCGGGCGCGAGGATCATGATGAGGTCGGCCTCGGCGGCCGCCTCGGCGGGGGTGACCACGCGCAGGCCCTCGGCCGCGGCCAGGTCCCTGCTCTTGGAGGTCTCGGGCAGGCCCACGCGGACGTCCACACCGGAGTCACGCAGGGAGAGGGCGTGGGCGTGGCCCTGGCTGCCGTATCCGATGACGGCCACGACCCGCCCCTGGATGATCGACAGGTCGGCCTGGTCGTCATAGAAGATCTCGGTCACGTGCATATACCTTTCAGGCGGTACGGTCCAGTGCCCTGAGGGACCGGTCGGTGATGGAACGGGCGCCGCGGCCGATGGCCACCATGCCCGACTGGACAAGTTCCTTGATGCCGAACGGCTCCAGCACCTTGATGAAGGCCTCGAGCTTGTCCGGGGTGCCGGTGACCTCGATGGTCACCGCGTCGGACGCGACGTCGACGCAGCGGGCCCTGAACAGCTGGACCAGTTCGAGGACGTGCGACCTGGTCTCGGCGTCCGCCTTCACCTTGATCAGCATGAGCTCGCGCTGCACCGACTGGGAGCTGTCGAGCTCGACGATCTTGAGGATGTTCACGAGCTTGTTGAGCTGCTTGGTGACCTGCTCCAGCGGGAGCTCCTCGACGCTGACCACGATCGTCATGCGCGAGATGTCGGAGTGCTCGGTCGGCCCGACCGCCAGCGAGTCGATGTTGAAGCCGCGCCTGCTGAACAGGGAGGACACGCGGGCCAGGACGCCCGGCTTGTTCTCCACGAGCACGGACAGAGTGTGCCTACTCATCTTCGCTCTCCCACGTCGGCGCCATGTCCCGCGCGATCTTGATGTCGTCGTTGCTCGTGCCGGCGGCGACCATCGGCCACACCATGGCGTCCTGGTGGACCACGAAGTCGACGACCACAGGGCGGTCGTTGATCTCCATGGCCTCCTTGATGACGGAGTCGACGTCTTCGGGCCGCTCGCAACGCAGGCCCACACAACCATAGGCCTCGGCCAGCTTGACGAAGTCGGGGATCCGGAGTTTCGCCTGCAGGTCGGTGTTGGAGTAGCGCTGGTCGTAGAACAGCGTCTGCCACTGCCTGACCATGCCGAGGTTACCGTTGTTGATGATCGCGATCTTGACGGGCACGCCCTCGATCGCGCAGGTCGCCAGCTCCTGGTTGGTCATCTGGAAGCAGCCGTCGCCGTCGATCGCCCACACGGTCGCGCCAGGCCTGCCCATCTTGGCGCCCATCGCGGCGGGGACGGCGAAGCCCATCGTGCCGAGGCCGCCCGAGTTGATGAACCTGCCCGGGTTCTCGTAGTCGATGAACTGCGCGGCCCACATCTGGTGCTGTCCGACGCCGGCGACGAAGTAGGTCTCCGGGCCCGAGATCGCGCTCAGCCGCTCCATGACGTACTGCGGAGCCAGCGAGCCGTCGGCGAACTCCTCGTAGCCGAGCGGGTAGGTCTCCTTGTAGCCGTTGAGCGTCTTCCACCACTCGGTGTAGTCGCCCTTGCGTCCCTCGGCCTCGACGGCGCCGATCATCTCGGTGATGACCTCGCGGCAGTCGCCGACGATCGGCACGTCCGCGTGGCGGTTCTTGGAGATCTCCGCGGGGTCGATGTCGGCGTGGACGACCTTGGCGTGGGGCGCGAAGGTGGACAGCTGTCCCGTGACGCGGTCGTCGAACCGCACGCCCAAGCCGATGATCAGGTCGGACTGCTGGAGCGCGCCGACCGCCGAGACGCTGCCGTGCATGCCGGGCATGCCCATGTGCTGCGGGTGGCTGTCGGGGAAGGTGCCGCGCGCCATCAGCGTGGTGACGACGGGAATGCCGGTCAGCTCGGCCAGGCGCAGCAGCTCGGCCGACGCGCGCGCCTTGTGGACGCCGCCGCCGACGTAGAGGACGGGCCGCTTGGACTCGGCGATGAGCTTGGCCGCCTCGCGGATCTGCTTGGAGTGCGGCCTGGTGACCGGCCGGTAGCCGGGCAGCTGCATGACGGGCGGCCAGACGAAGGTCGTGTCGGCCTGCAACGCGTCCTTGGCGATGTCGACGAGGACGGGGCCAGGGCGGCCCGTGGAGGCGATGTGGAACGCTTCCATGATCGTGCGCGGGATGTCGGACGCGTCGGTGACCAGGAAGCTGTGCTTGGTGATCGGCATGGTGATGCCGGAGATGTCCGCCTCCTGGAAGGCGTCCGTGCCGATCATGCTGCTGGCCACCTGGCCGGTGATGGCCACCATGGGCACCGAGTCCATGTAGGCGTCGGCGATGGGCGTCACCAGGTTCGTGGCGCCGGGACCGCTGGTCGCCATGCACACCCCGACCTTGCCCGTGGCCTGGGCGTAGCCCTCGGCCGCGTGGCCGGCGCCCTGCTCGTGCCTTACAAGCACGTGACGGACCTTGGTCGAGTCGTAGAGAGGATCGTAGGCGGGGAGAATCGCGCCGCCAGGGATCCCGAACACGGTGTCGACTCCAACGTGCTCCAGCGCCCTCACGAGGGCTTGTGCACCTGTCATCCGTTCGGTCATCGCTCGTTCCTTGCGTGGCGTTGAGCACTGAGGACATAAAAAATGCCCCGCCCGCACGGAGGTGCGGGGCTGGGGCGGCGCGCAGGTCGAAGTGCTTCGCTAACGGCCTGCGCGCCGGCGAAGTACTACGAGAATCTCACTGCGAAGCATGAGACACACCATAGCCGCTCCTAGGGCGGCTGTGTCAATTTGGTGGAACACGAGTCTCACGATCCGAGACTGGTGAGGTTGGTGCGCATGAGCGAGTCGACGCCGCGCGCCGCCATGGGCCTGGCCACGAGATAGCCCTGACCGCGGGTGCAGCCCATCTCCCTCAACAGTTCCAGCTGCTCGGGCCGCTCGATGCCCTCGGCCACGACGATCAGCCCGAGGTCGTGGCCGAGCCTGACGATCGTGCGGGTGAGCAGCGTCAGCGTCTCGTCACGGCCGAGACCCGAGACGAACGAGGGGTCGATCTTGATCATGTCGACGGGCAGCTGGCGCAGGAACGCGAGCGAGGCGTAGCCGGTGCCGAAGTCGTCGATGGCCAGCCGCACGCCGAGGGCGCGCAGCTCCGACAACCTGCTGATCGTCTCCTCGGCGTCCTCGACCAGCATCTCCTCGATCACCTCGAGGGTGAGCGCGGAGGCGGGCAGGCCGCTCTCCTGCAGCGCCTCGGAGATGGTCTCGACGAAGCGCGGCGCCGTGATCTGTCTGGCCGACAGGTTGAGCGACAGCCCGATGTCCCACGACGACGCCCGCCACGTGGCCACCTCGCGGCAGGCCTCGCGCAGGATCCACTCGCTCAGCGGCACGATGAGCCCGGTGTCCTCGGCAGGGCCGAGGAACTGCTCAGGCGGCACGAACACCGACCCCCGCCACCACCGCACCAGCGCCTCGACCGCGGTCACCCGCGAGGTGGCAAGGTCGACGACCGGCTGGTACTCGATCGCGAACTGCTCCTCCACCAGCGCCCGGTGCAGGTCGGCGGCCAGCTCGAGCCTGCGCACCACATCGGCGTGCATGTGCGCGGCGAACACCTCGACCCTGCGCCCGCCGAGCTCCTTGGCTCGTGCCATCGCCACGTCGGCGTTGCGGATCAGGTCGCCCGCGGGCACGCCGTCCTCGGCGAAGGCCACGCCCACGCTCGCGGTCAGCGCGACGTCGCGGTCGGCCACCCTGAACGGGTCCTGCGAGACCGCCCTGACGAGCCGCTCGGCCACGTCGACCGCGACCTGCGCGGCCTCGGGGCCCGTCTCCACCAGCACGGCGAACTCGTCGCCGCCCCAGCGCGCCAGCGTGTCGTCGGGCCGTACGGCGCCGCGAAGGCGACGCGCGGCCTGCCCGAGGAGGTAGTCGCCGCTGGCGTGGCCCACCGAGTCGTTGACCGAGGTGAACCCGTCGAGGTCGAGGAAGATCACCGCGGTGCGCCCCGCCTGTCTGCCCTCCAGGACCTCCCGCGTGCGCTCCTCGAAGTAGGAGCGGTTGGGCAGGCCCGTGACGCCGTCGTGGAAGGTCAGGTGGGCGACCTGGTTGCGCAGCGCCTCCTCGTCGCTCACGTCGCGGGTGGTGACCAGCAGCAGTTCCTCGCCGTGCACGTGGCGGGTGGCCACGGACTCGGTGGGCCGCCACGTGCCGTCGGCCGCCCGCACCCTGCAGGCGATCAGGCAGGCGCCGGGCGCCACCGGGTCCTCGTCCAGGCCCATCTGGCGCAGCGCCAGCTGGATGCCCGGCACGTCCTCGGGGTGGATGTAGTCGAAGATCGACCCGCCGACCAGGTCCTCGGGGCGGTAGCCGTAGGTCACCTCGACGCCCGCGCCCATCTCGCGGACGACGCCTTCGTAGTCGCACAGCAGGACCACGTCGCCGGTGCTCTCGGCCAGCTCGCGCAGTTGGCGGTCGCCGAGCGCGACCAGGTGGCGCATGCGGGCGGTGGTGGTGATCAGCACGAACACGCGGACGACGAGGATCACCACCACGGAGGCGGCGACCAGGGCGACGCCCGTGACGGGCGGGCCTTTCAGGTTGAGCAGCATCGCGCCGGCGGCGATCACGACCAGGCACAGCGGCACGGCCGCGATCAGGGTGGCGGCGACCTGGCCGGTGGGCGCCTTCGACTCCTCGCCGCCCGCGTCGATGATCCTCGACGACCTGCCGCTCCAGGGCAGTGCCGCCAGCAGCAGGAAGGCGACGGGCGCGAGCAGGAGGCTCCACCTGGGCGGGTCGACACCGCCGAGCCTGGCGACCGCGCCGGAGAGCTCGCCGATCGTCGCGGTGGCGAGGACGGCCAGGCCCGCGAGGCCGAGCGGCCACAGCGGCGACCGCGCGGTGACGACCACGGGCCCCACGGCGCAGGTCACCAGCAGGCTGACCAGCGCGGGCAACAGCGTGATCATGAACGTCGAGGAGACGCCCACCTCGACGTAGAGCGGCTTGAGCGCGATCACCCAGCTGATCAGGAAGAGGGCGGCCGCGCACAGATAGGCGTCGGTCACCTGTCTCAGCACGACACGGGCGTGCATGGGCCGTCCCGCGGCCAGCACGCACCCCCCGGCGAACAGCACGGTGGCGACGAGGACGAGCAGGTCGGAGAAGTTGACCGCCAGGATGGAGCCCGCCGCGACGGGGCGCAGCGCCACACCGAAGAGCCAGACCACCGAGGCCGAGCCGAGCCAGCGCGCGGCGGGCCGGTGCTGGGGCGCCATCCGCACGGAGGCGACCAGCAGCGAGACGGCCGCCAGCAGCGCGGCCAGCCCTCCGGCGACCGCGGCGGTCGCCAGGGCCGGTGCGCCCGCGAGAAGGGCGGCGGCCAACCCCACCACACCCGTCGCGGCCGCGCCGGCGAGCGGCGCCCGTGGATCACGCCAGCGGATCAATGTCGTTGCCCATCCCGTGTCAAGTCAGCTCACGTGACTGCCGGAGTTCGGCAGTCGCACATCGCCAGTGTGTGCTCTTCCGGGTGCGCGGGGGACGACAACCGGGGAGTCGTCACCGATCTGATAACCATGAGGACCACTTTGCTCCGAAGATCGCCTTGACAACGGGTCATGGATAGCTGTCGTGGAATCGTCGATGTCGCCCACCGTACGCACCGAAGGTCACGGGGCAGACACGTTCGGGAATCCCTTTGTCAGTACGACACCGTCAGTACGACTCGGTGATGACGTTCTTCAGCGGCTCGCCCGCGAGGTATCGCAGCAGCTGGGAGCGGATCAGGCGCAGCACGCGGCGTGTCGAGGCGGGCGTGCTGCCCGCCACGTGCGGTGTGATGAACACCCCTGGCGCGTTCCAGAGCGGGTGCCCGCCGGGCAGCGGCTCGGGGTCGGTGACGTCGAGGGCGGCCCGCAGCCGCCCGGAGACGAGCTCGGCGACCAGGGCGTCGGTGTCGACCACCGCGCCCCTTGCGGCGTTGACGAGCAGCGCCCCGTCCTTCATGCGCGCGAGGAATCCGGCGTCGACCATGCCGGCCGTGTGGGCGGTCGCGGGCACGAGCAGCACCACGACGTCGGCGTCGGGAAGGAGCGTGTCCAGTTCCTCCATGGGGTGGACGCCCTCGCGGGCCGTCCTGGCCACCCTCACCACCTCGACCTCGAACCCGTCGAGCCTGCGTTCGAGCGCCGCGCCGATGGATCCGTACCCGACGATCAGCACACGGGCGTCGGCCAGCACGTCGGTGTAGTGGTAGGCCCACTCGCCCCTGCGCTGCGCGTCCACGAAGGCGGGGAAGTCCCTCAGCACCGCGATCATCGCGCCGACCGCCCACTCGGCGGTGCCCGCGTCGTGCACGCCGCGCGCGTTGCACAGCGTGACCCCTTGGGGCAGGTGCGGCCGGTAGGGCTCCACGCCCGCCGTCACGGTCTGCACCAGCCGCAGCCTTTTCATCCGCGCCATGAGTTCGGGCGTGTCCTGCACGGGGATCAGCGGCGGGATCCACACCTCGGCCTCCTCGGCCCCCTTGGGGGCCGGGCCGCGGCCGTCGAAGACGACGCACTCCACATCGGGCAGGTCGGCGAGCACTTCAGCGGCGGCCTCGGACGGCACCCAGATCTTCATACGCGGAACTTTATGGGGAAGAGGCGAGTATGGGGCACATGAGGTCCATCTTTACGATCATGATCGCCGCGACACTGGCCGCGGGGTGCGCCGCGGCGCCGGCGGAGGTCGGGAGCGGTGTGCGCCCGGCCGGTACGGCGAAGCCGTCGGCGACGCCCGGCGAGCCCAGGACGGTCGCGGAGGGGCTGCGGGTGCCGTGGTCGATCGCGTTCCTGGACGGCGGCGACGCGCTGGTCACCGAGCGGGACCGCGCCAGGCTGCTGCGCGTGACGTCCACGGGCCTGGTCACCTCGCTGGGCAGGATCGCGGGGGCCGAGCCCGACGGGGAGGGCGGGCTCATGGGCGTGGCGGTGAAGGGCGAGCAGGTCTTCCTGTACTACACCGCGGCGGCGGACAACAGGATCGTCCGCTACCGCCTCGCCGATGACCGGCTCTCGGACGCCAAGGTGATCGTGAAGGGCATCCCGAAGGGCGGCATCCACGACGGAGGACGGCTCGCGTTCGGACCCGACGGCTTCCTGTACGCGACCACGGGCGAGACCGGCGACAGGCCGCTGGCCCAGGACCGCGACTCGCTCGGCGGCAAGATCCTGCGGATGACCGTGGACGGCACGCCTGCACCGGGCAACCCGTTCGGCACCCTGGTCTACAGCTACGGGCACCGCAACGTGCAGGGCCTGGCGTGGGACCCGGCAGGGCGGCTGTACGCCTCGGAGTTCGGCTCCAGTTCCTACGACGAGGTCAACCTGATCAAGCCGGGCGGCAACTACGGCTGGCCCGAGGTGGAGGGCGTCGGCTCCGACCCCGACTTCATCGATCCGATCGTCACCTGGAGCACCTCGGAGGCCTCCCCTTCGGGCATGGCCTACGCGAAGGGCTCGCTGTGGGTCGGCGCGCTGCAGGGCAGGCGGCTGTGGCAGGTGCCGCTGGGCGCGGACGGCTCGGCCGGCAAGCCCGTGGCCCGCTTCGACGGCACGTACGGCAGGCTGCGGGCCGTCACCGCGGCGCCCGACGGCAGCCTGTGGGTGGGCACGAGCAATCACGACGGCAGGGGCGACCCCCGCGACGGCGACGACAGGATCCTGTCGGTGCCGCTGAGCTGAGGCCGCAGGTGAGCACGGCCCCGGCCGCTACTCCAGGTCGTCGGTCGCCGGCTTCACGCAGGTGACCTGCGGGCCCATGCGGTAGGTGGTGGTCTTCCTCTCCCGCTTGACCTCGACCCCGTCCTTGGTGATCACTCGCGTCACGTCGATCGTGAACCCGTCGTGCGCCTCCTGCGGCTTGCAGCCGGGGCTGTCGTCCTCCTTCCGCGTGAAGGCGACGTGGTTCCGCTTCGGCGAGGTGACCGACTCGACCTTGTCGTACCGCTTGGTGCTCCAGAGCGTGACCGTGATCGAGGTGCCCGTGTAGGAGGTCTTCACCAGCACGCCGTACGGGGAGTCGTTCTTCCACTTCAGGTCCACGGTCGGCCAGAAGACCGTCGCCTCCCGCCCTGGCGGGTACCTGGAGATCCAGTACATGTGCGCCATGTGCTCGACGTCCTCGAACCCGCCGAAGTAGGCCGCGTTGTACATCGTGGTGGCGAACTGTGAGACGCCGCCGCCGACGCCGTCCTCCATCTTGCCCGCGACGATCTGTCCCGCGGGCACGTAGCCCTTGGCCGTGGTCCGCTCGCCGACGATGCCGTTGATGGAGAACGTCTCCCCCGGCTTGACGATGTAGCCGTCGAGGGTCCTGGCCATCAGCTGGATGTTGGTCACGCGCGCCGCGCAGCAGGGGTGCTGGGTGGTGAAGGAGCCGACCTTCTCCTTGATGCCCATCCCGCGCAGTTCGCTGTCGGTCATGCGTGGCGCGACGACCGCCAGATCCACCGGGATGGTACGGCTGCCGCCCGTCTTGAGCGCCTCGGCCACGTCGACGGCCAGTTTCTTGTCGTCGACGCCCTTGCCCTTGCGCGCGGAGACGAGCTTGAGCCTGCCGTCGACGACGTCGTAGGTGGCATCGCGTGGCGCCTGGGCGGCGTCGATCAGCTGACCCTCGATCCCGGCGATCGCCTGACGCGCGTCGAAGCGGGGTTCGAGCCCGCCTTCGCCGTCGGAGACGAAGGTGAGGTTGGCGGCGATGGCGGCGACGGGGATCTGCGCCTGCTTGCCGTCCCTGGTCAGGGTGATCGGCCCGGACAGCGCGCTGGTCGCGGTGGCGGCGGCGGCCTTGACCGCGGCGGGCTTGGTCGTGGGCTCGTCGATCTTGACGGGCAGGGTCACGGTCCCGTGCGAGCCGAGGAAGGCCTCACTGATCAGCTTGGCCGCGGCCGCCTGGTCCAGGACGCGCCCCTCGCGCGGGGCGACGGTGACGGGTTGGAGTCCCTTGAAGGCGACCCTGCCCTCGCGCGCCTTCTGGTCGTATTTCGCGGCCAGCCCTTCGACCGTCCTGGCGAGCTGGGCGGACTCGATGGTGACCTTCGGCTCGATCGTCGTGGTGCCGGTCAGCGCCCGCCACACCTCGATGGGGCTGGGGAAGCCGCTCGGCGCCTGCTCGATCGTGCCGACGACGTTGAGCTCGACGCCTGCCTCGTCGGACTCGACGGTCTCCTTGCGGCCGTTCACCTCGACCTGGAGGGGCCGCTCGATCTTCGGCGCCAGCTCGTCACGGAGCCTGTCGGCGGCCTCGGTCACGGTCAACCCGCCGATGTCGACGCCGTCCACCCTGGTGCCGGGCAGCACCGAGTCCGACATGATCACCGCAGGCACCACGTACGCCAGGACGAGCAGCACCGCGATCACGACGGCGATCGCGGGCAGCAGGCGTCCGCGCCTGGGCGGAGCGGGCGGCGGCGGGGGCTCGGCGAAGGAGCGGCGTTCCTGCAGGCCGAACACGGGCGGCGGCGGAGGCGCGGGCTCGTAGTCCTGCTGGCCCTCGGCCATCGGCCACGGCTGCGGCGGCGGGGCGACGGGAGGCAGGGCGGTGGGCCCGACGGGCCGTTGGTCCTGCCGGCCTGTGGGGCCGTAGATGTCGGGCGAGACGCCGGGAGGCAGCCCACCGACGCGCGGCTTCCTGCCTTTCCCCGGTTTGGGGGTGGGCACCGAGGCGAACGGGTCGGTCGGTGGGTCCATCGGTCGGGCGTTCGCCACGCCTCAAGCTCCTCCCAATCCGCTGCCTTTCCTCAGGAAACACTAAGGCACAGGTGATGCGATATGTACCTTGAATCAGGACATCCAGCGGTAGCGATGCTCCGGGCGGCCTGTCGTGCCGTACCTGGGGCGCAGCTCCGCCTTGCCCGCCGCGCAAAGGTATTCCAGGTAGCGGCGCGCGCTGACCCGCGACAACCCGGTCAGCGTGGCGGCCTCGCTGGCCGAAAGATCGCCCCCGGCCTCGCGCAGCGCGTCGGCGACGAGTGCGCAGGTCGCCGAGGACAGGCCCTTGGGCAGGGGCGCCCTCGTGACGCCGAACAGACGGTCGATGTCGTCCTGCCTGACCTCGGGGCCGATGGAGGTGAGCTGCTTGCGTGTGTCGGCGTAGCTGGAGAGCCGCTCGGCCAGCGCGGCCGAGGTGAAGGGCTTGATCAGATAGCTGACCGCGCCGCCGCGCATCGCCGCTCTGACCGTCGGCAGGTCGCGGGCCGCGCTGATCATGAGAACGTCGACGCCACGCAGCCTGTTCAGCACTTCCAGACCAGACATGTCGGGCAGGTAGATGTCCAGCAGAACCAGGTCGGGATGATGCTCGGCCACCGCGTCCAGCGCCGCGGCACCGGTGTGGGCGGTGCCGACGACCTCGAAGCCCTGCAGCTTCGCCACGTAACCGCTGTGGATGCGGGCCACCATGAAGTCGTCGTCGACGACGAGCACCCTCACGGTCATGGCAGCAACGCCGTGAACACGGCGCCTCCCGAGTTGTGGACGCGCACCCAGCCGCCCCTGCGCATGCACGCCTGCCGCGTCAGTGCGAGGCCGAGCCCGCGGGGGCCGGAGTGCGCCGCCTTGGTCGTGAACCCTTCCCTGAAGACCTCTTCCACCAGGTCAGGGGTGATGCCGGGGCCCGAGTCGCCGACCCGCACCCGTAGCCCCTCCCCCGTGGCCACGACGGCGACCTCGATCGTCCCCGGCGCGCCGTCGAGCGCGTCGAGCGCGTTGGCCACCAGGTTGCCGACGACGAGCACGGCGTCCTGAGGATCGTCGATCGCGCCCTTCGGCACGCGGGTGTCGTCGGCCAGCACGAGCGTGGCGCCGCGTTCGGCCGCCTCCGCCGACTTGGCCAGCAGCAGCGCGGCCAGCGTGGGGTCGGCGACGCGCTCGCGGATGCCCGTCGCGTAGGTACTGCGCGTGGTCCTGGTGATGAAGCTGATCGCCGCGTCGTGCTCGCCCAGCTCCAGCAGGCCCACGACGGTGTGCATGCGGTTGGCGAACTCGTGGGCCTGGGCCCGCAGCGCCTCCGTCGTGGAGCTGGCCGAGTCGAGCTCCTGGGCCAGCCGTACGAGCTCGGTCCTGTCGCGCAGGGTGATCACCCAGCCGCGCTGCTGGCCGCGCACGGACACGGGAGTGCGGTTGAGGACCAGCACCCGCTCGCCGTGCAGCACGATCTTGTCCTCGCCCGGGTCCGCGCCACCGAGCACGTCGCGCATGCGCTCGGAGACCGGCATGTCGGTCAGGTCGCCGCCCACCTCGCCGAGCAGCTCGCGGGCGGCGTCGTTGACCAGCGTCACCCTGCCCTTCATGTCGAGCGCGAGCACGCCTTCCTTCACCCCGTGCAGCACACCCTCGCGCTGCTCCAGGAGCTTGGCGATCTCGGCGGGTTCGAGGCCGAAGATCTGCCTGCGGACCCTGCGGGCGATGAGCGCCGCCAGAGCCGAGCCCGCCACCAGGACGGCGAGCCCCGTCCACAGCAGCGGCGCCAGCACCGAGGCGACCTGCGCGTCCACCTTCTCCACGAGCACCCCGACCGAGGCGAGCCCGATGATCGTGCCGTACTCGTCGAAGATCGGGGCCTTGCCGCGCACCGTGGTGCCGATCGTCCCCGTCTCCACGCCGACCCACTTCTCGCCCGTCTTCAGGACGGTCGAGCCGTCCGTGGACAGCCGCTTGCCGATGAGCGCGGTGTTCGGGTGGGCGTAGCGTCTCTGCTCCCTGTTGGCGATCACGACGTAGTCGGCGCCGGTCTCCAGCTGGACGCCGGCCGCGATCGGCTGCAGGAGCGTGGAGGGATCCTGCGCGGCGAAGGCCTCGCGCACCTGCGGCATCCCCGCCACCGCTTCGGCGATCGCCAGCGCCCGCTGCTGGTACTGCGAGTCGAGCTGCCGCCGGGTGTGCTGAGCCCATACGACAGCCGTGCCGCTGACGGCGAGCACGACGATCACCATCTGCAGCACGAAGAGTTGCGTGCCGAGTCTCACAGGGCCATGGAAGCACCAGCAGGTCACGCACGGGTCGCGACCAATATGACCTTTACGACGGCAACCGCGTAAAGGGTCGACGAGAGGGGATGTCCGTTTCACCATCCAGTATTCGAGATTGTGACACCCCCCGTTTTGGAGTGATCATGCGACTCCGCATACTCGCCACCATCGCCGCCCTCTCCGTCGCGGCCCTCACCGGCTGCGGCCAGCAGGGCGGGGGCGGCGGCACCGGCACACTGCGCATCATGGCGCCCGCCGCCGTCGGCGGCGGCTGGGACCAGACCTCCCGTACGGCCGAGCAGGCGATCAAGTCCGTCGACCCCCAGCGCAAGACCGAGGTCTTCAACGTGCCCGGCGCGGGAGGCACGATCGGCCTGGCCCAGCTCGCGGGCGAGAAGGGCGACGGCAACCTGCTCATGACCATGGGCCTGGTCATGGTCGGCGCGATCGAGCAGAACAAGTCCAAGGTCACGCTGGCCGAGACCACGCCGATCGCCAAGCTGACCGAGGAGTACGAGATCGTCGTCGTGCCCGCTGACTCGCCGCTGAAGACGCTGGCCGACCTGGTGGCCGCGTGGAAGGCCGACCCCGCGAAGGTGTCCGTCGCGGGCGGCTCGGCGGGCGGCACCGACCACATCCTGGCGGGCCTGATGGCCAAGGCGGGCGGAGTCGACCCCAAGCAGGTCAACTACATCGCCCACTCGGGCGGCGGCGAGGCGCTCAACGCGCTGCTCGGCGGCAAGGTCACGATCGGTGTGTCCGGCGTCGGCGAGTTCGCCGAGCACGTGAAGTCCGGCAAGCTGCGCGCGCTGGCCGTCTCCGCGCCCAGCCGCATCGACTCCGTCGACGCGCCCACGCTGAAGGAGGGCGGCCTCGACGTCGAGCTGGCCAACTGGCGAGGGTTCGTCGCGCCCGCGGGACTGAGCGACGCCGACAAGAAGGCGCTCACCGACCTGGTGACCAAGATGCACGACTCGCAGGCGTGGAAGGACGCGGTGGCCAAGAACGGCTGGATCGACGCCTTCCAGACCGGGCAGCAGTTCGCCGACTACCTGAACGCCGAGCAGACCCGCGTCAAGGCCGTCATCGCCGAGATGGGGCTCGTCTCCTGATGTCCTCCCCGCACGAGCAGGACGGCGCCACCCCCCGTGGCGCCGTCCCCGCGCACCCGGATCCCGGTACGGCAGGCCGTACCGGGGTCCCGAGCCCCCCGCCCGCCGGCGGCGGCGCCTCTGCCGGGCCGCCCCCAGCCGGTGACCGGGGAGAGGACCACGGCAAGAGGCACGGATGGTGGCGCCCGGAGATGGGGTTGTCCCTCGTCGTCCTCGTCCTCGGCGTGTTCGTCATCGTCGGCACCCTCGATGTCACCGCCGCCAGCTCCGCCCTCGGTCTGGGCCCCAGGTTCTTCCCCATCCTCGTCGGCGGCGCCCTGATCGTCATCGGCGCCTTCTACACCCTCGACGTCCTGCGCGGCGGCCGGGGCGATCCCGAGGAGAGCGAGGACATCGACGCCGACGCCCCCGCCGACTGGAAGAGCGTCGGACTGGTCAGCGGCATCTTCCTGGCCTTCACCGCCGTCCTCACCACCCTCGGCTGGGTCATCTCCGCTTCGCTGCTGTTCTTCGGCCTCTCCGTCGCCCTGGGTGCCGAGAGCAAGGTCAAGACCGCGATCATCGCCGTCGTCCTGGGCGTCGTCTCCTATCTGGCCTTCGTCAGGGGCCTGGGCGTCACCCTCCCTGACGGCCTGCTCCAGGGGGTGATGTGAGTGGATTCGCTCCAGCTTCTCCTGGAGGGCTTCGCCACCGCCCTCACCCCGGTCAACCTGCTGTACGCGCTCGTCGGCGTCACCCTCGGCACGCTCGTCGGTGTCCTGCCCGGCATCGGCCCCGCCATGACGGTCGCGCTCCTGCTGCCGATCACCTTCACCGTGCCCCCGGCCAGCGCGTTCATCATGTTCGCCGGCATCTACTACGGCGGCATGTACGGCGGGTCCACCACGTCCATCCTGCTCAACACGCCAGGCGAGTCGTCCTCCATGATCACCGCGCTGGAGGGCAACAAGATGGCCAGGCGGGGCAGGGCCGCGCAGGCGCTGGCCACTGCCGCCATCGGCTCGTTCGTGGCGGGCACGATCGCCACGGCCCTGCTCGTCGTCGCCGCTCCCGCGGTGGTCGACTTCGCGATCTCCTTCGGTCCCGAGGACTACTTCGCCCTCGCCGTGCTGGCCTTCACCGCGGTCTCCTCGGTGCTGTCGCGCTCGATGGTGCGCGGCCTGGCCTCGCTCGGTCTCGGGCTGGTCATCGGACTGGTCGGCATCGACGAGCAGACCGGGCAGGCCCGCCTCACCCTCGGCATCCCGCAGTTGCTCGACGGCATCGACGTGGTGATCGTCGCCGTCGGCCTGTTCGCGCTGGGCGAGGCGCTGTACGTCGCCTCCAGGCTGCGGCACGCCAGCCCCGAGGTGGTTCCCGTGGGCCGCGCGTGGATGGGCCGCTCGGACTGGGGCCGCTCCTGGAAGCCGTGGCTGCGCGGCACCGCGCTCGGCTTCCCGTTCGGCGCGCTGCCGGGCGGCGGCGCGGAGATCCCGACGTTCCTGTCCTACGCCGCGGAGAAGAAGCTGGCCCGCGGCGTGGCCAAGGAGGAGTACGGCAAGGGCGCGATCGAGGGCGTCGCAGGACCCGAGGCGGCCAACAACGCCTCGGCGGCGGGCACGCTCGTCCCGCTGCTCACGCTCGGCCTGCCCACGTCGGCGACGGCGGCGATCCTGCTGGCCGCCTTCCAGCAGTACGGCCTGCAGCCTGGCCCGCAACTGTTCGACCACAACCCGGCCCTGGTGTGGGGCATGATCGCCTCGCTGTTCATCGGCAACGCGATGCTGCTGGTGCTGAACCTGCCGCTGGCCCCCCTGTGGGCCCGCGTGCTGCGCATCCCGCGCCCCTACCTCTACTCGGGCATCGTGCTGTTCGCGGCCCTGGGCGTCTACGCGCTGAACTCGTCGGCCGTCGACCTCGTGGTGCTGTTCGTGCTCGGCCTTCTCGGCTACGCCATGCGCCGCTTCGGGCTGCCGGTCGCCCCCGCGGTGATCGGCATGATCCTCGGTCCGATGGCGGAGAAGCAGCTGCGCAGGGCGCTGGCCATCAGCGCGGGCGACGTGACCGCGCTGGTCAGAAGCCCGATCGCGGCCGTCCTGCTGGGTCTGGCCGCGCTGGCCCTCCTGACGCCCCTGTTCAGGCGGCTGTGGGCGCGGCGCCATCCCGGCGCGGTCATCACACCTGGGTCTCAGATGGAGTGAGCCGCGGGCTTCCTGGGCATCACCCAGGTGGCTCTTGGGACATGAGCGTCGAGGCCCCGCCGGCCCGTC
>NZ_JBYITD010000051.1:0-62127 GCF_057708945.1 Nonomuraea sp. bgisy101 | reverse complement strand
CTTCCTGTCGCTCAACATCATTCGCAAACCATGAAATGATCATCCGGCAAACGAGGTGGCCGGATGGGTGTCCGTGACAGGAGAACCGTAGTGAGTTCGCAACGCTCTGGCACTCTGCGCCCCGCTCATCCGGATGCGTTCTTCGCGGGCGGCATCCGATTCGTCGGCCCAGACAGCCAACTGGTCGTCACCGAGATTCACGACAAGGGGGAGCTGGTGCTGCCGACCGGCGGCCTCATCGCCGGCGATCCCACGGGGCTGACGTTCCCGCAGGACTTCACGGCCTTCACGCAGACGGTTCCCGCCGGGCGCTATCCGCTGCGGCTGTCGGTCGTACGGTTTTCCGACGACCCCGACCACGTGCGGGTCTGCGCGGCTGTCCTCGTCGTGCAAGACGTGCCTACCGTCCACTGGGAGCAGGCGTTGCTTCCCGGACAGGATCTCAGCGAACTTGGCGACGGCGAGTTCTTCGGTTTCGGGGTCGACGGAGGAATGGGGTGCCTGTTCGACGCATCGCTGCTGGACCACTTCGCCACCGTGCTGGACTACCGTGAGGACGGCCCCGGCTGGATCGGACTGCTGTGCGGCGATGGGCCCGAACCCCTGGTCGCGGGAACCCAGACCGTGACACTGATCGGGCCCGTGGGCGAGCCGGCCTTGACTGCCTTCGAGTCCGGTTTCGGTGATGGCGCCTACCCGGTGTGGTTCGGCCGCGACGACAACGGCCGGATCACCGCGGTGGTCGTCGACTTCCTCGTCCTCGACGAGGTCGAACGCCTCGAGCCAAGCGGGTCGTGAGTTACTCTGCCCTCGACCGCGCGGCCTAGCTCCAGCCGCAAGGGCTGCGGCTGGATTGAGTCGATGAGGTGGTCGCGGTCGAGAGGCAATCGGCGACTGCTCAGCGCGACACCAGGCGCAGGGGATCGACCTCGGGGTCGCCCTCGTCGGCGAAGTAGTCGTCCCGGGAGGTGGCGTCCGGCCCTTCGGCGATCTTGAGGGTGGTACGCATCTGTATCGGATCTTCCCCGAACTCGGGATCACCTCCCGTTCCGAGTTGCGCGGCGCGTTGTCACGACCGGACGGGCAGTCGGCGTAGTCCCATCTCCTGATCGCGGATCACGCGGGTGCGGCTGCCGAAGCAAACGCCGGGTGCGCGGGTCAGCGGCGCCGTGGTCTCACGTGCCGCGTGGGGGAGGTGCACACCAGTGCGATCATGATCGTCGATGTCACCCAATCGCGCAGAGCGTTCAGCGCACGGGTTCCCTTCATGGCGTCCTTCTCTCGATTCGTCGTGAGGCTCGGAAAGACCATCGGCGGTTGAGGTGGCCGCCAGGAAGGCCGATTCCTGTCCACTTACTGCTCATGAGGGCCAGGTCACGGGCTCGCTGGTCGCCGGCAGGAGCGGCCTGGTGTTCTCGAAAGGCCGTCGACCCTGGTTATTTATCGGCCATCGAGTGATCTGTCCGATGGTCAGGGGGATCGACCATGCTGCGCTGACCGTATCCGTGACGGTCCACGTGGGGTCGACCAGGGTCGCGGGCGGGGAGCGGCGTGGCTTCCAGAACGAACGAGAGACTGTCATGATTCCTGTCATTTCCGGCTTCGGCTATCAGCGGGTGCACGTCGGCGACGGTGTGCACCTCAACGCGGCGGTCGGTGGCTCAGGCGGCCCAGTCGTGTTGCTGCATGGCTTCCCGCAGACGCACCTGATGTGGCGTCATGTGGCCGCGCCGGGTTGGACCACCCGTCGCGGATCACCCACCTGGCCTGCCCGCGCCTGTGGCAGGTTTGGGCACCCGACCTGCGCCACTTGACCGTCACCAGCGGCCACTTCATGGCCGATCAGGACCCCGACTGGGTCATCAAGGCTCTCCGGGACCTGCTCACCCGCCCGGCCCCTCCGCTGACGCGGACATCGTGCCTGCCGAACCCGTGGCGCGGCTAGGGCGACCCCTCTTTCCCCCTGGTGCCAGAGCAGAGTAGGGCCCATGCGCGCAGGTACACCACGTCCTGACGCGAACCTAGCCTCGCCCATGCGAGCTCGCGATCGCGCCGAGCCGATCACCATCAGAAGAAGATCATGACTGTCTCCGCAGTTCAGCAGCTGCGCCGCCGGACCGAGCTCACCGCCGGGGCGGTCAGCGCGCTGGGCGCGCTGCTGCTGCCACCCACCCCCGCCGAAGCCGGAACGGCCGCCCGCGCCAAGCCGACCATAGTGCTGGTACACGGTGCGTTCGCCGACGCCTCCAGTTGAAACGACGTCATGACATCGCTCAAGCGCGACGGCTATCTGGTACTCGCACGGCCAATCCCTTGCGCAGCCTGTCGGGTGACGCCGACGTCGTCGCGGGCCTGGTGGCCTCGATCGACGGCCCGGTCGTCCTGGTCGGCCATTCCTACGGCGGCCAGGTCATCTCGGGTGCCGTCCGCGGCGACGACCGGGTCAAGGCGCTGGTGTTCGTGGCCGCGTTCGCCCCCGAGGAAGGCGAGAGCATCGCCGAGCTGAGCGGCCGCTTTCCCGGCAGCACACTCGGCGAGACCCTGAACGCGGTCGCGCTGCCCGATGGCAGCACCGATTTGTACATCCGCCAGGAGCGCTACCACCAGCAGTTCGCCGCCGACCTGCCGCCAGAGCGCGCCACCTTGGACGCCGTCACCCAGCGGCCGTTGAACGACCGGGCCCTGCAGGACAAGTCCGGTGCACCGGCCTGGCGGCACCTGCCATCCTGGTTCGTCTATCCCGAGCTCGACTTCAACATCCCGCTTGCCGCCCACCGGTTCATGGCGGAACGGGCCGGCGCCCGCGAGCAGGTGGAGATCGGCGGCGCCTCGCACGCGTTGCCCGCCTCCCAGCCCGCCGCCGTCGCCGATGTCATCCTCCAAGCCGTCAAAGCCGTCGCCTGACGACCCTCCCGCCGCAAGCCGAGCAGGTCCTGAACCACCACGAGGGCCAGGTCCTGCACGGCTGCTCACGTCGGCACCTGGTGGGTGGACAACGCGGGCGCCATCACCGGCACCGACGGCACCATGCTGGTGGACACCCGCGCGACCGGTTCCTGCGGGCGGTGGCTGAGGCGGACGTGGAGTGGCTGGTGGTCAACCTGCATAGGGGACCCTGCGGACCACGGCCTGACAGGACACCGTGTTTCGGGAGATGCCACAAAGTGGCAGCTGTTTGGCCTGGTGAGTGAGCAGTCGCCCGCAGCATGCTGACCCTTCCAGGAGCCTTACCAGGAGGTCGAAGATGTCGGACATCGTCGTGGCGGGGGCCGGTCCCGCCGGTCTGGTCGCCGCCCTGCTACTCGCCGCCGACGGGCACCGGGTCACTGTGCTCGACCGGGACCGGGACGGCCCGGGCAACATCCATCGGGCGTGGGAGCTGTGGCAGCGGCCGGGCGTGAGCCAGTTCCGCCAGCCGCACCGGCTGGTGGCGGCGGGCTGGCGGCTGCTGCGGGACGAGCTGCCGGAGGTGGCCGCCGAACTGGAGCGCGCGGGCGCCATCGTGCGCAACTCTCTCGCCGGTTCCTGTCGGGAGCGGGCGCTGGGCACGGCACGGGAGGGCGACGAGCGGTTCGAGACGATCGCCGCCCGCCGTCCCGTCCTGGAGGCGGCGCTGGCTCTGGTGGCCGCGCGGGCGCCGGGCGTCACCGTCCGCCGGGGTGTCACCGTGGCCGGGCTGCTGATCGACGCTCCCATGAAAGGCGGGCGGCCGCGCGTGCGCGGGGTGCGTACCGGCGAGGGCGAGGCCATCCGCGCCGACCTGGTGTTGGACGCGACCGGGCAGCGGAGGGAACTCGCCGGGATGCTCGGCGAGCCGGACGCCACCGAGCCAGACGCCACCGGGGCAGGCACCGCCCGGGGATGCGCGGGGCCGGGGTTCGCCTACTACTCCAGGCATTTCGCCGGCCCCATGCCCGCGCCGCCGATCCGGCCGTTAGAGCATCACGACAACCTGTCCACCCTGGTGCTGCCGGGCGACGTGGGGACCTGGTCGGTGACGCTGGCCGTATCGCGAGATGACGTCGAGCTGCGGGAACTCCGGCATGCCGGAGTCTGGCAGAGGGCCGCGTCGATGTTCCCGAACGTGGAGCAGTGGGCCGCGGGCATCCCGATCAGCGACGTCCTGCGAGCGTCCGGAGAGGCGAGCGGCCCTAGCCGGCTCGTGGCTGGCGGGCGGCCGGTGGTTCACGGGCTCCTCCCCTTAGGAGACGCCTGGGCGGTCACTAATCCGCTGTTCGGGCTGGGTATGTCCATGGCGTTCACGCACGCGAGCCTGCTGCGCGACGCGGTACGCGCTGAAGGCCTGGACGCCCTGGAAAAGCTGACGTTGCGGTTCGACGAGGTGAGCCAGGGCGTGCTCGCGCCCGTGTGCGAACGGCTCGGCCGCTGGGACCGGTATCGGCTCGCCGAGCTCGACGGTGAGCGTCGTGGCCAGCCGTACGAGAGTGGCGATGCCGAGTGGATGCTGAGCAAGGCGCTGGATGCGGCCACGCTCCTGGACGGCGACGTGCTCCGTGGTGTCGCCGACGTCGCTCACCTCCTCGCCACGCCGCAGGAGGCGATTGAGGCGACAGGCCTGGACACGAAGGCGCTCACGCTCGCCGGGGATGCTCCGCGCTTCGTGGCACAGGGACCGGCGCGTGGCCGCCTGCTGGCGGCGATTCACAGCGCCCGTCCCTAGCGCTCCTCGCGCGCGGCCTCCGGACCGACCCTCTGCGCCGGTACAACTAGCCGGCAAGAGCGGCGAGTAGCTTCGCACAGGTCGCGCCGCGCTCGGGGAAACGGAGGGCGCCGCCGCCGAGCGTGGCGATGCACTCGCAGCGGCCCGGTACGTTCAGTACCTCCTCGGGGGGGTGGCACACGTCCAGGCGATGTCCGCCATGGCGCAGCAGGTCACGTCGAGGAGCTTGGCCGCGTCCAGCGCCTTGGCGACGGCCCAGCTCGGGTCGTCGCTGTCGTAGGTCAGGCCGCGCCGCACGCCTTCCACCTCCGCCAGCCGTTGCTCGTCCCAGGCCCGCAGCCGCTGGTAGATCGGGGTGAGCGTGGCCCGAGTGGCCGCATCGAGCCGCCGGATGAGCTCCTCCGGCTCCTGCAGGCCGATGTCGCGTACTTGGTCGCGCAGTAGGACCGCGTGCGTCAGGCCCATCGTCATCCCCAGTCCGAACGTGGGGTTGGTGGTCGCCCACGCGACCCGCACGTTGACCACGCCGGTGGCCATCGGCTGCCCCTCGCGAACGAGTTCGCGGCGCCTGCTCTCGATCCGGACATGACCATCACGCCCTGAGCGGCGTGCCCGCCGCCCAGGGCGTGATGGGCGGGAACAGCGCGGCGGCCCGCTGCCAGTTCGGGTTCTCGCAACGCGCGCATGTCAGGGTCTCGTGCCGCGACCACGAGGCCCATCGCCCCAGGGCCGTTGTCTCCTGGCAGGAGCATGGTCGACAGGCTGTCGTAGTGGTCCAGCGGCCACACGTACGGCTCGGGCGGCGGACCTTCGAAGTATCGTCCATAGGCGGTGAACCTGGTCTCCGTCCATTCCTCGTCCAGGGGCGGCGCGCCGATGTCGGCGAGCATCCGGCCCAATCGTGAGTTGCGGCCGCCGGCGTCCACCACCAGATCGGCGCGGAAGACCTGCCGCCCGCGGTGACCACGCCGTTGACGTGCGGCCGGCCCGGTACCCTCGAGTCGCCTGTCACCAACCCCGACACTGTGACGCCCCGGCTGACCGTGATACCACGGGTGCGGGCGGCGACGGCCGCCAGCGCCGTCTCCAGCACCGGACGGCAGGCCCCGAGCAAGTCGAACCGCTCATCACCGGGCAGCCGGCCGCCCACGGCCGGGATCGCCCAGGCGCCGGCGACCGGGCTGTGCGTCGCGGCTCCGGCCCTCTCCAACTCGGAAAGGACCCCGGCAACTCGCGTCGCAGCAGGCTCCTTGCCCCCCGCCGAGCAAGGCGCGCGGAAGACGGAACTGCGCCACGCCCGGCCGCTGCCATTGCTCCCAGGCATGGACGGCGCCGCCGGAAGCCCTGGGTCCTTCTCCAGAACCTCAACCTCGTGCCCGTCGAACGCAAGCAGCAGCGCCGCCGACAATCCGGTGACGCCGGCTCCTAGCACGATCACATCAGGCATTTCGGCCTCCAGCACTCCGTCATCAGTAGCGGACGAGGTCTCACGTTTGCCCCGGACGATGCTCACTTCCTAGCTAAGTCGGTCAATGGCCGGTTTCTACTCACTTGCGGGAGTGAGGTCCGCGGCCAACCGCACCGCGTTCCGCCTGGCCGATCCCGGTCCGCGCCCTGGCGAGTGCGCGTCACGACGCTGCCGCACCAACGGGCGGGGATCGGCCAGAAAGTGGTCTGTGGAACGGACAGTGCCCACGCCTAGATTCGGCCTCGCCCGCCAACTCCGGATCAGGAATGCGGTCAGTCAGCTGACCCACATGGCTGGACGAACGCTCGTCCTGCCGCGTTGTAACTAGGAGAACGTCATGAAGCCCGCCCTCTCCATCAGTGCCGTGATCGCGGCTCTGGCCGCCACTGCTGTCGCCGCGCCCGCGGCCGCTTCCGCCAGTGCCCCGGCTGGCGCCGCCACAGGGACGTCAGCCGCCGCCCCGCCCGCCGGCACCTTGAACCTCAGCAACCGCCGAACCAACCTGCAACTGGAGGTCGGCGACGTCGGTGCCAGCGGCAAGGGCAAGGTCTTCAGCAGGTTCGCCCGCGGAGGCGGTGACACCGAACAGCAGTGGAACTTCATCAACGGCGGCAAGCTGGTGAGCAGGAAGCTCGTCCGAGGGCAAACCGTGTGCTTGGAGACCGACAGCGGCAATCGACTGTTCGTCGCCCGATGCGTGGGCGGCAAGCAGACCCAGAAGTGGGCGTTCAAACTGGCGCTCGACGCTCCGGGTGCCTTCAAGGACGCCTTCGTCATCCAGAACTTCGCGACGAAGAAGTGCCTGACCAGCGCCGAGGCGAATGCGCGGCGCAACGCCGCGGTAGGAGTCGGCTCCTGCAAGAGCAGCAACCCGCTCCAGCAGTGGTTCGCCGCACCGCTCGCGGGCGACTAGTGTCCTGCGCGGCGGTCTAGGTCCATACGACGGCTTACCAGGCGCCTGGAGGCGTCATTGACCTTGGAGCGATGTCAGCATGCTCAGCGAGACCGACCAGAAGATCATCGATGAGCTCCAGACCAGTTCGGCGAAAGGCAGCGCTCTGCTCCTGCTGACGACCATCGGGGGCTGGACGGGCTACAGCCCGGCTCCTGGCCGCCGCGGCGACCAGCGACGACTTCCCGATGCCGGGTTCGCCATCGACCAGGACCACGCCGCCGGTGCCGGCTCGCAGCTGGGCGATGGCATCTCGCAGCACCGCCATCTCGGCCTCGCGTCCGACCAAGGGTGCCGAAGGGTGGAAGGACATCGTCGCGTTCCCCTGCTGCATCGGGACTTGGGGGATCCGTGACCAGTATCCCGCGCATTCGTCGTCATTGACCAGATGTCCCGCTGCCGTACCTGATGTCTCCCAAAGGGTACTTGCACTGCGGGATCATCCTCATCGTGCGGATCACGTCCTGTTGAACTGCCGGCCACGGCCCGCATCCGTGGCCTCACGATCTGACCGGGAATGCGCGCCGCCCTCGGCGTGGCTGACGCTCTATCCGGCTCACGATCCACTCCTGGGAGACGGAGCCAGGTAGCTGACTGAAGCCGCAGGTCACCAGGGGCGGCCCGTCGGCGCGGCGCCCCCGTTGCTGGAGGCAGGTGGTGAACGGCGCCGTACTCCAGATCGCCGCCAGGGCGAATCGCCGCGACAACGCCGGCATGGGCACGCCTGGGCATGAGCACTGCCCGCGCCGGCGTGGACAGGAGTTGGTGGCCGAATGGTCTGGGAAACGAGCAGTCCTTTGAGGTCGTCTAGGCCCAGACGACGAAGGAGCCGTACATGATGGAGATCGAGGCGAAGACCCTCACCCCGACCGAGTCGACCAACCGCAGGACCGTCGCCGAGATCTACTCGGCGCTGGCCACCGGCAACATGGAGGCGTTCGAGGAGCGCCTGGCGCCCAACGTGAAGTGGACGGTGATCGCCGGCGCCGGGAGCGGCGGCACTTTCTACGGCAGGCACAGGATCGTCGGCATGGCCCTCGCACCGATCGCCGCGGACTGGGCCGACTTCGAGGTGACCCCCTTCGAGCTCACTCCGGCCGGCGACAAGCTCTTCGTCGTGGGCGAGTACCGTGGGGTGCACCGAGCGAGCGGGAAGGTGGGAGCGGCCAGGTTCGTCCATGTCTGGCACCTGAGGGATGGGTTGGCGCAACGATTCGAGACTGTCTACGACAGCCACGCCATGTGGCGGGCGACACAGTAGCCTCCGACTTGCCAAGCCGAGACATATCCCGGCCTCTCCCGCTTCAGGCGTGATGCCTTGCGACGGCTGCTCAGATGCCATCGACGGTGACGACTGTCGTCAGTAGTTTCGTTGGTTCCGGGCGCCGCCGAGCTACATCACATTGACGGCCCGTGTGAATGCCCGGACGTGATGCGAGGCCCGCTTCCTGAACCGTCGTGCCTGGCAAAATGAGCACCTTGTGGACACGGACCGGCCTGGGAATTGAGCAACGATCCACCCGAGGCTGGTCCGGCACGATGCCTGACCGAGGGAGCATACGCACATGCTTGCCAAGCCTTCCGCTCCGCAGGAGCGCAGCGCCACCGCCCGCGCCCGGCTTCTGGCCGCTGCCGACGAGCTCTTCTACGCTGAGGGCATCCATGCGGTCGGCATCGACCGCGTCATCCAGCACGCCAGCGTCGCCAAGGCCACCCTCTACAACACCTTCGGTAGTAAGGAAGAACTGGTGCGCGCCTACCTGCGGGCCCGCCACGCCGCCACGCGGGAGCACATGAGCCGCGAGCTCGAACGGCGCTACCGCACGCCACGGGAGCGCCTTACCGGGGTCTTCGAGGTGCAGGGCCTATCCTTCACCGCCCAGGGCTTCCGCGGCTCCGCCTTCGTCACCGCCGGCGCCAACACGCCACCCGGCGGGGCTGTCGAGGAGGTGTCCTCCGACTACCGCGCCTGGCTCCACTCGCTCTTCCACGATCTCGCCGAACAAGCCGGGGCCAACGACCCCAAGGGATTGGCCCGCCAACTCGTCCTGCTGTACGACGGCGCGGGCATCAGTGCCTGGCTGGATCACGACCCGAGCGCCGAAGCCATTGCCCGGACCGGCGCTCAAGCGCTGGTCGACATCGCCATACCCGAGCCCATAGCCGTATCTTCGTGATGACTTTTGGTCACTTCTGGGGAGCGGGATTCGCGGTGGCGCGGTAGTGCCACATGGGCGGCCGTCCTCGGTGTCCAGCCGTCGCAGGCGGCCAGGCGTGATCCGGCCGCTGCAGAGCAGGAGCGCCTCGTACACACGGCGGCATTCGTGTGGCTGGCCGAGCGCCGACACGGCGGCGTCGCGCAGGCGGGTCGCTGACAACCATGCCCAGTCACGCGAAGCCTTCCGAGCCGACGGCGTTCGGTCCTTGGCCACGTAGTACGTCGAGGGAGCCAGCTCGAGCACCTGGCAGATCGGCTCGATGCCGAACTCGTCGCGATGGGCGTCGATGAAGGCGACTCCGCCGACTTCAAGATCTCATTCGCCCGGCGCAGCTCACGAACCTCCCGCTCGAGCTCGGCGATCCGCTGCGCGTCCTGGGTCGACGTGCCGGGCCGCTGCCCGCCGTCGATCTCCGCCTGACGCACCCAGCTGCGCAGCGCCTCGCGGTGCACGCCGAGCTGCTGGGCCACCGCACGCTCACGAAGCTCATCGGGGTACTTCCTGGGGCTGGCATCGCGTGTGAATCTCCCTTCCGCCAGCACGATCATGCTGGCTTTAGGGCCTCCCACCAACCCGGACCGGTTCAAGGATATGAAGTGGTCAGTAAACGGCCTGGGATTCGGACATCGCACCGCCCGAGTATGGGGGCGCAACGCGCACCGAACGTTCGTTCTCAAGCCGAAAGGTCGTCAACAATGTCTGCTCGCGCCAGGACGCGTCGGGGTGCCCCGACGCACGCGCTCTGTTCGGGACCGCAGCCGCCGCGGCCCTGACACTGGGCCTGCTCTCCCCGCCTGCCTCCGCCACAACGGTGGGCACGTCCGGCGCCACCGCCGGGGAGTCAAGGCGGCGGCCCTCCTGTTCAACATTCAGAACTACCAGACCAAGCAGTGCATCCACCTCAATGGCGACGTCGTGGGTACCCCCTGCGAGTTCAACCACACCTACTCACTCTTCCGGCACGGCAGCGCAAACAGCATCCGCCACTACGGAATGGAGTCGACCCATTACCCAACCCATTACTGCCTGGACGCGAACGGCAACGGCGACGAGCAGCCGGTGAAGATCAACCCGTGCAACGGGGGCAACTACCAGAAGTGGACCCGCTACAGCGACGGCCACGTGAAGAACTGGGCCACCAAGAAATGTCTGGACATCAAGAGCGAGCGTCTCTTCATCGTGTACACCCGCAACTGCATGCCCGACAACCAGTGGCAGAAGTGGGCATTCAAGTAACTCCTTGAGGTCGTGGTTGGATCTGCGCTGTAGTGGCTTGGCCGGGCTGGGGCTTGGTGGCGTAGCGGCGGGCGTCGGTCAAGGCGGCGGGCGTCGGTCAAGGTGGTGGCCAGCCGGTAGGAGCCGGTGAAGACGGTGCCGTCGGTGCAGGCCACGGTGATCTGCGCGTCGATGATCCGCACTTTGACACCGTGCCGATTGCTGACAGGTAGGAGCCGTCGGCCAGGCGGGACAGGATCGGCGCGCGGTGATTGCTGCGCAGCCGGCCCAGGATCTGGGCTCCGGTGCCCGTCACCGCAGCGAGGAAGTCGTTGCCGTCAAAGCCCTTGTCCCACAGCACCAGCATGTCCGGCCTCAGCAGGTGCAGCAGCCGCTTGGCGTAGTCGGTCTCGCCCGTGGCGGTGGGGTGCGAAGACGGCGCCGATCAGCGCCCGGGTGCCGGTCTCCACCAGGGTCATCAGATCCAGTTGGGGATAGCCGCCATGAGCCCGCCGATCGAGCCAGGCCCGGTTCCGGCCGGCATCGGGAACCTTCAGTGAGCTGCAGCCGTCGAAGGAAACCGTCCGATAGCGGCCGAACCGCACCTCGGGCGTCACCGGCTGCGCCAGCGGGCCGCACACAACCTCGAACAGCGCCCGCATCGGCGCACCGCCCACCCGGCGGCGCAGGTCGCGTAACGCCTTCGCGGCCGGTGAAGCAACAGCGGGCAGCCCGGCCAGAGCGCTGGTCATCTTGTCCCAGACGAGCGGTAGCCGACCTCCGGGAACAGGCACATCGCCAGCAGAAAATACACCCCGACCCGCGAGGGAAGCTCCCGGAGCCGGTGCTGCACCCGGCATGTCTCCGCCAGCACCGCATCCACCAACTCGAACGGCACCACCTGGGTGAGCTCTCCCCGGTGGCCCGGTGCGAACACTCCCGCGGCCACCCGCACCACCCGGGAAATGACAAACTGATCCCCCACCGGGACTCCACTCTTCGGATGATCTTCGCCGACATCTGATCTACAGGAGCCCCGTTGCATCTCTCATCCGATTGACGAGAACTGAAAAGCCTTAACTACCTGGCCTTGAGGCAGGGCCCCTGAACTGGTCGACCCGTTGCAGGTCCATGGCGATGACGCGACATATCCGAAGGGAGCGGACGGCGCCTCCTGAGCCGCCGTCACACGATGCCGAGTCGCGGACCACCACCATGATCTGGCCGTGATCGTGAGCACCGAGGCGGCGCAGGCGTCCATGGCGGTGGTCGTCCGTTGTGCGTCTTGGAGCCGAAGACCACCTCGTCGGAAACCGCCCCCGCAGTGAATCGACGCCCATGTTCCCCGCCGTCTCGATCGCACCCTCAAAGCCGAGAGTGATGACGAGTGAGGTGACCCGGTCAGACCGGCCGCGCTCAGGTGCCCGGACAGTTAGTGAACAGCTTTCGGATTGGTGGACGAATAATTTCGTCTACCAGACTCTGGCTGCTCAGAAACGTTTCTCCGAAAACTTGAGGAGCTATCAGTGTTCAGACCAATTGCCAAGGCGACGAGTTGCGCCATGGCCGCGGTCGCCCTCGCCGGGATCACCGCCGTGGTGACCGCAACCCCGGCACTCGCAGACGGCACCGCCTGTAAGAGCGGAACGCTGAAGTCCGTACGCTCGGACGCCATCAACGCCGAGGGGTGGAGTGCCGAGGCGCGGGTGAAGGTCTGCATCCAGACCAGCAATACAACCAGAAAAGCCCTCGTTTCCAGCTGGATCACCTGGGTGGACACGGACCCCGTCTGCAGCATCAGGTTGCAGTATCTCGGGCCGCGTGGCTGGAGCGACGACGGAGACCCGGTGCCCTGGTACGACAACCGCTACAAGTACCCGCACCCGATGGGCGGGGTGATCGGCAACTACACCGGCCGCGTCAAACTGTGGTGCAAAGGCGAGCGAGCCTACCTGGACTCACCCAGCCGGCATCTGACCTGGTAGTGACACGCCCGCAACTGGCAAGGAGGCGTGCGAGTCCCGGGGGCGACCGGAGTAAGGGACCGCAGTGATCACGCGTGTGCCTTCCCGACTGACGTTGGCGCGTCGGCAGGGAAGGCACATCCCTTTCCGACCGCACCCCTCGCGTTTCCTGGCAAGGCCGCGGAATGGACGTCATCTACGCGGACCAAAGAATCAGGGCACAAGAGTGAGGAGCATCATGCCAATCCCCACGACCGGGGACACCTGGCCGAACCCGTTCATCGCCGTCGCCGACGGAGAGCGGCACGCGATCTACGCGGAGCTCACCGACAAGGGGCCCGTCCATCGCGTGACCCTGCCGACCGGCCGGCAGGGCTGGATGGTCACCAGCCACGCCGAGGCCAGGGCGCTGCTGTCGGACCCGCGGCTGGTCAAGGGCGGCTGGCAGACCGGCGTGTACGCGAGCAAACTGGGCAACGCGATCCGCCGCGACTCGCCTCGATGACGTCTACAACACGACGGATCTCGGACCGCCGGCCGACCAGCGTCACAGCGGGCTCGGCCGCACGCGTGACGCTGTGCCCGCCGTCTCTCCGACGCCTGCTCCGGAGGTGCTGGTGGACCGTGCGGGAGGGACACAACCGGTCAGTTCATCCACGGCGTGCTTCCTCTCCTGTCGCATCACTGTCCCGAGGCCTGCGACTACTCGACCATCCCCGCCGCAGCGCCGCAGCGGATTCACGCATTCTCCCATCCTCCTCACCCAACGGCGGACACCGGGACTGTCCAGTAAACGGCTCTGTCTCTCCTCTTCCTGTCCCAACACTGACGCGTCGGGCGTTTGAACCAACGCGGCCGACGTCGGCCGTCCAATGCGGATTCTGTTTCATGGGTTGTTGCATTCGGCTGGACGACCGAAACACCCACATGAAACGATCTCGGGGCGCGCGACGACGACTTCGTGCGCATGGAAAGCCAACGACTGCCCCATACGGCCGCGAACAGCGCGGCGACAGCGCCGACTCCCCCGTGCGGGGAAGCCGTGCACGTACAACACGCTGCAGTCGGGGTCGTACGGACGGCACCGAAGGCTGCCAGTTCCTCCGCCCCTCCGGCTGAGCATGGCACCACAGCATCGGGCTTGCGACTACTCATTCGGGAAGCCCGTTGTCCGCTCAACCCGCGCGCAGCCCCGTGATGAGGGACTCCGCGACATCCAGCAGTTCGCCGCGCGATCGTGTCGTCGCCTGCACGTCGACGAACACTTCATGAGCGCCCGCCGCGCTCAGGGCGAACAGGTACTCGATGATCTGGCTGACGGTACCGGCATGGGGCACGTGGGCAGGGTCGGCCGACTCATCAACGATCATCGGATTGAGCCGTATCACCATGCGCAGAGCCGATGGGTCCCGGCCGGCCCGCTCGGCGGCCTGCCGCGCCGTGCCCCACAACAACTCCAGGTACGGCTGAGGCAGTGCCACCCCCAGCCAGCCGTCGGCGCGCCTGCCGACGCGTTCCAGGGCCGCATGGGTGAAACCGGCGAGCAGGATCGGCGGACGGGGTCGTTGGGCGGGCTTGAGGTGAACGTGGGAAGGCGGCACCGTCCACAGCGG
This sequence comes from Nonomuraea sp. bgisy101, assembly GCF_057708945.1. Classification (NCBI taxonomy): domain Bacteria; kingdom Bacillati; phylum Actinomycetota; class Actinomycetes; order Streptosporangiales; family Streptosporangiaceae; genus Nonomuraea; species Nonomuraea sp. bgisy101. The sequence continues at coordinate 48,015 of NZ_JBYITD010000051.1, read as the reverse complement.
CCCCTTGTGCTCCACCACCTCCTCGACCCAGAGGGTCTCCATCAAGTCGAGCGTCTCCTCCAGCCGGACGCCCCTCCCCTGCCAGGGCACCCCCGCCGCCGCGTACTCGTCCCGCAACCAGCCCAGCCCGATGCCCACGTCTAGCCGCCCGCGGCTGAGCAGGTCGAGCGAGGCCAGGCTGCGAGCGAGCACGACGGCCGGCTGCCACAAGGCGTTGAGCGTGCTGGTCCCCAGCCGTATGTCGCTCGTGCTGAGGGCCGCCAAGGTCAGGGCGGACAACGGATCGAAGAACGTTGTGAAAGCCTCCGGGATCGTGCCGTCTCCTCCAGGATATGGATCACTGGGTGCCAGTGGCACGAGGATGCGGTCACTCGCCCACAGGCTGTCGTAGCCCATGCTCTCCAAACTCGCACTGGCACTGCCGATGAATTCCGGGTCGGCGAAGGCGCCATATTGTGGTACCGCGAAGCCGATGCGCATGCAGGATCCTTTGACCTTGAACGAAAAGTGGTTGTGGCGTGGAACGCCGCGTCCATTGCGGCGATCGCCACCAGGCAACGCCCAGGCACTCACTTCGGTGCGTCGCCCGGACGAGCCCCTAGAGACGCTTGCGGTAGACCACCAGGTCACATGGGGTGGCCGGCAACGGAGCCAGCGCCGGGTAGGACCCCTCGACCGGGCTGACGCCGGTCGCCGCGTCGGGTGTACCAGACGGGCAGGAACTCTTTGGATGGATGCGTCCAGGACCGGGGCGTGACGATTTCGAGCTGCATGACCGGGCGTCCGCTGTCGAGGGCGCGACACTCGGCGAAGGCGACCAACTCGTGGCCGATGCCGTGGCCGCTGTGCGCGGTATCGGCCGCGAGCATGCCGAACTCCGCCGCGCGGTGATCTAGGGGCGGATGCGGACGCAGCCGACGATGTCCCAGGCAGGCCACTGCGACCTGCGCGGCGGCGGTCAGCTCGGCGACCTCCTCGAGGATCGTACGGGCCGCGCCCGCATGCCACAGGCCGCTCTCGGCCTCGGCGTAGACCTCGTTGACCAGGCCGGACAGCCGCGCGAGCACGGCGGGGTCGGCGTGCGCGCCGGACGGCAGCAGAGATAGACGAAAATCGTGCACGATGCCCTCGTTGGTGGGTGGGTGCCACAGCGGCACCGTATCGGCCGGGTCTATGCCGTCGCTCGCGTCACGTCAACCGGCGTCCGGCCGCCAGATCCAGTCCCGCCGCTGTACAGCGGGCGCAGCCGGCGCGGCGAGAGCCGTCGGCAGTTCTTCCATGTCAAACTCCTTACTGGTGAGTTGCCGTTCCCCAGCAGCCAGTGATCTTCGCGAAATCGGGCCGCAGTGGTCTTCCGTATAGTCGGTGAGCGAACTGTCCACTTGCCAGCTCGTCCATTGCCCATGAACCGTCCGTTTCCGGGACGTGCGGCGTGGCGCGTGCCGTCAGCCGATGGCCTCCGTCGCCAAGCTGAGCGGCCGCTTTCCCGGCGGCCCGCTGGGCACGACCCTGAACGCGGTCGCGCTGCCCGATGGCAGCACCGATCCGTACATCCGGCAGGAGCGCTACCGCCAGCGGTTCACCGCCGATCTGTCACCGGGGCGCACCACCTTGGACGCCGCACCAGCGGCCGTTGAACGACCGGGCGCTCAATGCCTCCCGCCCCGCCGCCGTCGCCGACGTCATCCTCCAGGCCGTCAAAGCCATCGCCTGACGACCCTCGCCGCCGTGGGGCCGGCGGTGACGGCCGCCCAGTCGCGACGGAGATCGGACGCGAAGCCGCGCAACTCGATGATCGGGCTGAGCGGCTGCTCGGTGACCCAGTCCTGTGGTTCCGGCCCTCGCTGAACAACATGCACCGCGCGAACAAAAAGTGGGCAGGTGAAGATCTGGAAATGAGCAGCCGCCTCAGGTGCCCTTATACGAACGCGTCTCTCCTCCCCCACGCGGGGCCGCGGCGGAGATCCGCGCAGCGGGTGAGCGACGTGCATCAGCACCTGGATTCAAGGCGGATATCTATGATCAACTGGGTCGGCTTCATTCCTGCCGCTCTCCTCATCTCCCTCATCCCCGGAGCGAATCAGCTCCTTGGCCTGAGCAATGCCGTGCGCCATGGCACCGCGTATGCCCTGGCCGGAATCGGCGGGCGGCTGGCTGCCTTCGTCGTCCTCATCGGGCTGGTCGTGGCTGGGCTCGGCGCGATATTGGCCACCTCGGCCACGGCGCTCACGGTGATCAAGTGGGTGGGTGTCGTCTATCTCGCGTGGATCGGGTTCTCGAGTCTGCGCCGTGCCCGGCGCGCGCCGGCTGCCATCTCAACCGTCTCCCCGTCCGACACCGGCCAGAGGCTGCGGCCGCTCATCGTCAACGAATTCGTCGTGGGGATCAGCAATCCCAAGGCTCTGCTGCTCTTCGCCGTCTCTGCCTCATACGCTGCGTCGCCCGGCAGCAGGACGGAGCCGGTGACCTCGGCGACCAGCGTGGCTGCCTCTTCCGAGCGGAATAGGGGGACGTTCACGGAAGGTCACTCTCGAGGTCATTCTGCGGGCGGTCAAGGTCGTCGCCTGACGCGACGGGCCGACGGCGGGTGGCCTGTCCGGGGGCGGCCATCCGCCGTTGGCCGGCGGCAGGTGGACAGGAAATGGCCTGGCCGGTGGACAGGGAGCGGGGCGACCATGCCGGGACGGTTCACAGCATTCGATTTTCTGGAGAACACATGATAATGGTCCGGCCCGTCAGCCGGCGCAGTGTGCTGCGGGGCGCGGTGTTGCTCGGCGCCGCGGCGACCACCGTGGGCGTGACAGCAGCCCCTGCGGCCGCCGGTCCTGCCGGGATGCCGTCCTACCGCTACCTGCGTGACGCCCTGAACGTTTCGAAGTTGCGTTACAACCGCGATGGCGAGTTCATCTTCCCTACGATCCGGGGGGTGGGAGACAAGATCAGCGATGCTCGCGCCCGCTACTACCTCTACTACGCCCCGCACGAGAATCCCGGCGGCATCTGTGTGGCGTTCAGTGACTCTCTGAACCGGGAGTTCGTCGAGCACACCGCCAATCCGTTGATCGACAGATGGCTGCCGAGCACCACCGTCAGCCACGTCTCCTCTCCGCACGTCATCTGGGATTCGGCCACCAAGCAGTTCTTCTGCTACTTCCATGGTGAGAACACCGTGACCCGGGTGGCCCGCTCCCAGGACGGCATCAACTTCACCGACGAGACGCCCATCCTGAGCACTCGCCTCATACCGGGGACCTCTGAAACGTCATATGCGCGGGTGTTCGAGCACGCTCTGCCGGGGCGCAACAACAGGTACGTCATGGTCTTCATGGGTGTCAGGAACGGTCGGCGAATCTTCTACGGCTGGTCTCCCAACGGCTGGGACAACTGGCAGTTCAGCTCAACTCCGCTCGTCAACCACGAAGCCGACGGCGTGAGCGACATCTCAGGCCCCACGTTGGTCAAGCGCAATGGCACCGTGTACGTCGCATACCACGGCAGCGACGGCAAGATGCGCATCACTGAAGTCGGCGAGAACTTCGACAAGGAGGTCCACCTCGGCGTTTTCCACTCGCCGATCGCCTCGGACGAAGGCCGGGTGGCCGCGCCGTCCTTCGGCACGCAGGACGGCACCGAGTACATGTTCTACGAGGCCGGAGCGCGTCTGAAGGCGCGCATCTGCATAGCCCGGGCCGTCTGAGCGGCCTCAGCGCTCGCGCTCGCCGGCCTCTCTGAGCTGGGACTGGGAGGTGACGCCGAGGAAGGGGAAGGCCTGGTAGGGGCGTTCGCCCGGCGAACCCCCTGCCAGATGTGGTCCCAGAGCCGGAACAGGCTGACCAGGCGGCCGGAGCGGGTCCGCACCGGGTGCAGATGCGGCTTCGGGACTCCAGCCAGCTGTGTCGGGGCGGTAGACGTAGCGCAGCAGCTCCGTTCCGCCGCCCCCGTCACTGCAGTCGCGGACGGTGAGCTCCGTGCCGCTGTCGTGCACCGTGAGCCCTGCCCCGGTGCCCCGGCGGGTGGCCAGCGCGGTCATACGGCCTCCTTGACGCGCGGCCATAGCATGGCGCCACCGTCCATGGCGCGCACGAAAGGATCGTCACCGGTGAGTTCGCCGGCGGCGGAACGCGGAGGCGTAGGTGGCGGCGGCGAACTCCAGAGTGCGGCGCGCTTCGGCGAGGCTCACCGCAGGTTCGGTGCCGTGCCGCAGCGCGTCCAGGACCGCCGCGATCTGCAGCAGGTGCCCGCTCTCGACGTCGCCGCGTCGTCGCTCCGCCATTGGTCGGCCAGGTGCTCGTGGCCAGGGGCGGGAGTGAAGCGCCAGTGCTTCTCGCGGTAGCCGTGGAGGTGCTCCAGCTCGACGGTGGCGTGCTCGAAATCGAAGCGGAGGCGTGAGGTTTCGCGCGGGGCGAGCAGTTAATTGACGACATGGTGTCTGACGACCTTCTGCGGCATATGTGACAGCGACTTGCACGGCGTCGTCCGAGCCCGGCATGGGACGACCAGGAGGCGGCCACTTCGAGGAGGTCTGAGCGTACCGGGCCGCTGCGAGCGCATCGCCACGCTCGGCGGCGGCGCCCCCCGTTTCCCCGAGCGCGGCGCAACCCGAGCGAAGCTGCTCGCCGCTCTTGCCGGCTGAACGGGCGCCCGTCCTGCCCGAATAGGACGGCCGCCGTGGGCGAGAAGGGGTCGTGTCATCGGGTGATCGTGCCGAGCAGTTCCGCCCTCCTCAGGCCGGTCGCCGACGCGTCCGCCCCCCAGGGACTGGAGGGCTGGCTGAGGGAGCGGTGAGCGATCACCGTGATGTCCTTCGCTGAAGAGGGTGTGGCAGCGGGTGATTGGACGGTGGAGATCATGCCGTCCGCTGTCTCCGCTTCCCAGACCACTTGGCTGCCCAATATCCGGCCATGTGCTGTTCACCGCCGCCGTGGACACCCCCAGACGGGCCACGGTGCTCGCCCATTGGCCAGACAGAGGCCGGTCTGTGAAGTGGACAGTGCCGGACGCGACGCTGGGCCGGTGTGTTTGCGACAAGTGACGATGCCGGACATGGCCGGACGGGCGGAGTGGTGATGGTGGGAGAGCATGCCGAAGCGGCAGGGCTGCATGAGATCGTTCCTGGGGTCTTCGCCTGGGTGCAGCCGGACGGCACCTGGTGGGTGAACAACGCCGGAGTTGTGGCGGGCGACGACGGCGTTGTGGTCGTCGACACGTGCGCGACCGAGCAGCGTACTCGCCGATTCTTGGCGGCGGTCGCTGCAGCGGCCGGCGACGCCCCCGTGCGGATGGCGGTGAACACCCATCAGCACGGGGATCACTCCTCCGGCAACAGCCTGCTGCCGGACCACACCGTGATCTTCGGACACGAGGCGATGCGGGACGCGCTGCTGGCCGATCCCCTGATCGACGGGTGCCCGCCGATCTGGACCCCGGTCCCGGACTGGGGGAACGTGACGCGCCGCGTTCCTGACGTGGCGTTCCGGTCCGAGCTGACGCTCCACTCCGGCAGGCGCCGTCGAGCTGCGGCATCCCGGCCATGCCGCGCACACGACCGGCGACGTGGTGGCCTGGCTTCCTGAAGAGCGTGTGCTGTTCACCGGCGACCTGCTGTTCAACGGCCTCACGCCCATGGTTTTGATGGGGTCGCTGGAAGGGGCGCTGAAGTCGCTGGACTGGCTCGCGGCCTTCGAGGCCGAGCACGTGGTGCCGGGACACGGGCCGCTCGCGGGCAGGAGCGATCTGCCGGAGATTCTGGCCAGGCACGAGCGTTACTACCGCTTCGTGCTCGACGTCGCCGCGAAGGGACGCGAGAGAGGCCTTGCGCCGCTGGCCGCCGCGCAGGAGGCCGATCTCAGCGAGTTCGCCGAGTGGGCGGACGCCGAGCGACTGGTGCTCAACCTGCACCGGGCCTACGCCGAGGCGGCGGGCGGCGAGGTGGACCTCCTCACCGCCTTCGGCGACGCCATGACGTGGAACAGCGGGCCGCTGCCGACGTCCGTCTGAGCCGGGCAAGAACGAGCGTCCAGCAGCGTCGTGCTGCTCGGACGGGCACTCGAATTGGTCAGGTATTGAGCTGTCTTGCTTCCGATCTGAAGTGAAGTCACTGACGGGGCAAGGAGTTCCTACGTTGACAAGCAAGGTACTGACCGGACTGCTGGCCATCGGCGCGATACTGGGCGCCGGCGCGTGCGGCGCGGACAAGACGGAGGCGACGGGTGCGACCGGCGGCTGCGACACCAGCAAGGGCACGCTGGTCGTCGGCGTGATCGCCCCCATGTCGGGCAAGCTGTCGGCCATCGGGCTGGGCATCCGCAACTCGGTGCGGCTCGCGGTCGAGCAGGCCAACGAGAAATGCGCGGTCAAGGGCTACAAGCTCACGATGGACGCGCAGGACGACGAGGCCAATCCGGACAAGGGCGCGACGGCGTCCCAGCGGTTCGCGGACGACGTGGACGTCGTGGGCATCGTCGGGTCGTACAACTCCGGGGTGGCCAGGGCCATCCAGCCGAAGATCGCCTCGTCGAAGCTGGTGCAGATCTCGCCCGGCAACACCGACCCCGCGACCAGCGCGACCGTGGCTTCCGGGCTCTTGCGCTTGACGTCGGTCACCACGTCGGCGAAGCGCGACTTGACCGCGTCGAGGCGGGTGAGGATCTTGTCGGCCGTACCCTCCTTGTACGTCTGGCGGCACGGGTCGCCGGTCGGCTGCCGCAGGCCGAGGGTGGCGCAGGTGGTGACGAGCTCCGTGAAGCCGATGTCGTTGCCGCCGATGGTCACCGTGACCAGGCTGGTGTCCTTCTTGAGCGCGCTGATCTGCTTCGGCTCGCCACCCTCCGCGTTCCAGATGCTGCGGGTGGTGGCGCCGCTGCACGCGACGTTCTGGTAGCTCTGCGGTTGGGCCACCGCCCGCAGCACGGACGGATAGTTGGTCGCGCCGCGGCCGCACCTCGCGTCCTGGACGGGAGTGATGCCGTAGCCGGAGGCGTAGGAGTCGCCGAGCGCGACGTAACGGATGCCGGACGCGGCGCCGCTGCCGGCCGAGGCGGCTCCCGGGCCTGCGGTGACAAGCGCGGCACAGGTGCCAAGGACGGCGCTCGCCGTCACGGTCGCGCGCCGGACGGTGCGCAGGCGGTTGTAGGGGGACATGAAGCAAGCCTCCAGCGGAGTATGAGCATGATGGGGAGACCTGACCCGTCTTCGCCCTGGGGCGGGCGCCGCCCAGAGCGTGGTGGCGGGTCCAGATCTTCCTGAGGCACCCTCGTAGCCGGAGCTGTCCATTCGCCAGCGCGTGTCATGTCCATTCCGTTTTTCCTGGCGTCGGCTTGAACGGCCCAGGAGCAGAATGCGTAGAAGTACACGGAATGTACGCCTGGTCTGGCTGTCTGGAGTTACTACAGTTGTCCCCATGAGTTCGGGGGACGAGCAGGATTTCATGGTGTTGGAACGACGTCTGCAGGCCATGCGTGAGCGGACCTTCGTCGGCAGGGAGGAAGAGCTCGGCGTCTTCAGGTCGGCGCTGCGCGGCGCCTGCAGCGTCCTGTACGTCCACGGTCCTGGCGGCGTGGGCAAGTCCGCGCTGCTGAGGCGCTTCGAGCAGGAGGCGAAGGCGGCGGGGCGGCCCGTGACAACGCTGAACGCATACACGCTGGAGCCTACGCCCGCGGTGTTCGAGGCCGAGGCCGGATCAGTGCTCGGCGACGAGCGCGGGGTGCTGATTATCGATACGTTCGAGCGAGTGCAGGGTCTGGAGGGCTGGCTGCGCGAGCGGCTCCTCCCACGCTTGCCGGTCGGCGCGCTGGTCGTGGTGGCCGGGCGCATCGCGCCGGACCTGCTGTGGGCGGCCGACCCCGGCTGGGCGGAGGCGCTGCGGGTGCTGCCGCTGCGCGACCTGGCCCCCGCGGACGCGGCGGCGTTGCTGGACGTCCGCGGCGTGGCGGACGACCTGCGCGGGCCGTTGCTGGCCTTCGCGGGTGGCCATCCCCTGACCCTGTCCCTGGGGGCGGCGGTGGCGGTCAAGGACCGTGGGGCGAGCTCGCGCTGGACGCCCGCGCGGGACGTGATATCCACCCTGCTCGACCAGCTCGTCGGTGAGGTGCCCAGCGCGGCCCACCGGCACGCGTTGGAGGTCTGCGCGCACTCGTACGTAACCACCGAGGACCTGCTGCGCGAGATCCTGCCGGACGACGCCACGGCCCTGTTCGCCTGGCTGCGCCGGTTGCCCTTCGTGGAGTCCAGCCGGCTCGGTCTGTTCCCCCACGACGTCGTCCGCGAGGTGCTGGAGGCCGACCTGCGCTGGCGCGACCCGCAGGGATACGCGGACATGCATCGGCGCATCACCGCCTTCCTGGCCGACCGCACGCGTGTCACGAGCGACGCCGAGGTTCTCGGAGCCGTCGGCTCGCTCTTCTATGTGTACCGCGTCGTCGGATCGACGGCGGAGTTCCACAGCTGGCGGGGCGACGGCGAGGTGTACGAGGACGCCTTCCGCCCCGAGGACGCCGAGGCGCTGGCACGGATGGCCTCGGAGGTGGAGAACGACGAATCGGGCACCGCCGTGGCCTACTGGACCGCCCGGCAGCCGCAGGCGTTCCGCCTCTACCGCAGGGCGGAGACCGGCGAGCTGGTGGGCTTCTGCTCCTGGCTGCGGCTGTACGAGCCCTCCGAGGAAGAGGCGCGTATCGATCCGATCGTCGCCACGGCCTGGGCCAACGCCCGCGCCATGGCGCCACTGCGGCCCGGCGAGCACCTGGCCGTCGGCCGGACGTGGGTGCGCGCGGAATACAGCGACGCATCCCCGGTCACGGACCTGATCCAGTGGCGAGCCGTCGGCTACTGCCTGCGGGCCGACCGCATGGCCTGGTCGTTCATGGCCATGCGCGACGACGACCCCATGCGTGACTACCTGCGGACCTACGACATGCACGACGTCGGAGAGCACGCCTGGCTCGGCAACACCGAGTACGCGCTGTTCGCCCACGACTGGCGGGCGGTCGCCGCGCAGGCCTGGCTCGACCGGCTCGACCGGCTGCTGCTCGAGGGCGCGCAGGAGGCCGTGGCCGTCCCGGCCTCCAGCATGGCGGTGCTGTCACAGGCGGATTTCGCCGACGCCGTACGCAAGGCGCTGCGTCACCTGTCCCGCCCCCGTGAGCTGGCCGCCAATCCGCTGACCCGCACCAGGATCGTCGTCGAACACGGCGGTACGGATCCCGCCAAGGCGCTGCGGGATCTCATCGAGCAGGCCATCGGCCGCCTGAGCGGTGATCCGCGTGCGGACAAGTTCCATCGGGCCCTGGTCACGACCTACCTCCGTGGCGCCCCGACGCAGGAAGCCGCCGCCGAGCGCCTGGGGCTGCCCTTCACCACTTACCGCCGCCATCTCGCCGCCGGCATCGAGCGCGTGTGCGAGGAGCTCTGGCACCACGAGATCTACGGGGCGGTCGACGGCTGAAGGTGGGTCGCGGCCGTGCCAGACGGTGTCCCAGCGTACCTTCCGTGCCCTTGACCCAGACGAGCCAGACGGCCACGCCGTTCTTGTCACCGACCTTCTTGCCCGGCTCACGCACCTCCTGCTCCGCATTGGCCAAGGCGGTCAGCGTGGTCTCCGCCTCCGTGTCCAGGAACTCGTCGAGCTCGAGCTTCGGCACGCGCTTGAGCTGGGCTCGTACGGCGCCGCCCGCCATCATCTGTTCGACACCACACCGCCGAGCGGCCTGCCGCCGCGACGATTCGGTCCGCGTCAGTTCGGCGGCTGCCCCGTCTCATGACCTTGGCGTTCCACCGCCGAATCACGCCTCGGCGGTGGACGGCCGGAGCATCACGCCCAACGTCGCCGTCACGTCACTTCTCACCGTGGATCGACAGAGGATCTCGCGCGAACCGGCCCTCGATCTCCCTGGTTCCCAGACGACCGCGCCGCTCCATCGGCCAGAGCGCGGGCTGCGGGCCGTCACGGAAGCGGGGCCGGATGTTGACCAGGTAGTCCTGGACCGCCTCCACCGCCCACGGCATCAGGCTGAGGACCGTCCGCCGTCGTGGCGGAAGGCCCTTCGCGCCCTTACCCGCCCGTACGTACAGGGAGCCGAAACGGGCCCAGCTCCGGTGCGTCTTCGTGCGGGTGGAAGTCGGTGACGTCCAAGGCGGACGCCTCCGAACAGCGCAGTCCCCAGGCGTAGAGGACCTTGAAGACGGTTGCGTCCCGGTAGCGGGCCAGGGCTCCCTTGTGACCGCGGCGCAGCGCCACGTCGACCTGTGCGTCGGCGTGGTCGAGAAGGTCCTGGATCTCTTCGCGGGTCATCGGCCGGCGTCCCGGGTCGCCGTGGTAGCCGACCAGATGGATGCCCATGTTCCAGTCATGGCAGACCTGCTCGGGCGCCCTGCCGAATTGAGACCGGCACTGCGCCGGCCACCCGCTGCGCGGCTCGGTGACGTAGCCACAGAAGAACCGCAGCGCGGCCTGGTAGCTGCGTACAGTCGAGTGCGCCCCGGCGCAGGTCGACGGTCAGATGGATGGATGATCCACCTGTCGACGTGTTCGGGTGACCACTGCCACGGGTAGGCGCCGGCGAACCTGGCGAAGCGGCGCACGATCTGCTCGCGGAAATCAAGCGTGGACGCCTGGAAACGTCCCGTGCCGCGCTGTTGCCGCAGCCAACCTTCGAGCATCGCGTCGAAGACGTCGTCCTCGGAGCAGGTCAGGATGGTCTCGTCCCCGTGCGTCCGCCTCGCGGACGCCACGCTCAGCACATCAGACATCGCCGTAACCGTTCCCTTTTCCCTTCATGTGCTGTTGACCGCGCCGATCAGGTTCCGGCCAGCTCAAGCGGCAGAGGCGCTGAGCCCGATCTCACTGGAGGCCTTGACGAACACCACATCCCCTGGTTCGACAAGCCCGGCGGCCAGGCTGTCCCATCGCGCGTCACGCCCTGGTCGACGATGACCACCCGGTCGTAGGTGAACGCCGGCTCGATGCCCGCGCGCAGCTTCTCCAAGGAGGTGACCCGTGAGACGCCGACGGAGGAGCCCATGTTGGCCGGTTTGACGTACATCGGCCGGCCACCTGCCCTGCCGGTCGATGATGACGAGGGTGGGCTTGTACAGATCCCTCGGCAGGGCGTCGAGCACTGCCTGCGCCGACTGGTGCGACACCTCGTGCTCGGCGGACGGCCCGCCTGCCAGCACGGCCACGCGCAGGCGTTCAGTCATGATCGATCTGCCTTTCCATGGGCGAGTGCGCCTAAAGCGCCGGCGACCACCGTCTGGACGCCGTTCTTCAGGGTGGCGATCGGTCATGCCGGGCGGCGGAGGCCGCAGAACAGGGCGCGATACTGAACACCGAATGATCTATCAAATGGGCAGAAGTCCGTACGACGCTGCGAGGGCCTTGTAAGCCCCACCGCTGCCCCGTCGCAGCCGGACATCCTGGAGACCGAGACCCCTATGGTCGCGCAACTCTCATCTCTTGTGCGCCGCGTGTCCTTGGCCGGTGCCACCATGGCGCTCACCCTGGCCGGCGTCACCAGCGTCACCACCCCTCCCGCCTGGGCCAACGAGCCCTTCTACCCCAAGGCGCCCGTTGACCTGATCATGCCGGCCATGCCGCAGTGGAACTTCGCGCAGGCCAACAACAACCCCACCTGCTGGCCTTCGGACTCCCTCGTCGGCTCGAATTTCGCCCAGTCCGCGTCCGCCGGCCGCAAGGCCTGGCCGGACGCCGACTCGGGCTGCCCCGCGGTCAACTCGTCGTTCCCGACCTACGTCTCGGCCAGGAAGTGCGCCGAGGGCGTAGTACGCACCAGTTACACGCTCTACTTTAAGAAGGATGGGTTCGCCCCCGGCGAGCTCGGACACGGTCACGACTTCGAGTACGTCATCGTGGAGTGGCGCAAGCGTGACGGCGCCTATTACCGGGACAAGCTGATCATGAGCAGGCACGGCAAGCACTTCGGCCGCAACTGGGCCGATGTGGAGAGCTGGAACGGCGCGCGCGCCGGCGCCGGCCTGGGCTTGGAGCATCCGGCCATCTACGTCGGCTGGGGCAAGCACGCCATGTTCAACAGCCAAGGCGGCCTGAAGGACCTCACCTCCCAGTTCACCAACGACGAATACCGCAGCACCACCTGGCGAGTCTGGCCCAAGAACACCTGGCTGGTCGGCGACAAGCTGCACGCCGGCCTGTGGGATCGATACAACTGGGGGTCTGCGACCAGCACCCCTGAGGTCGTCTCCCGCAACCTGTGCAAGTACACCTGGATCTACGAACCTGGCGTATGACCAGCTTCCGGCCGACCGGGGTTCCGGGGAGTGAGACCTGACCCAGGCGGCCGGAGCCTTTCAGGGAGCCTGCGAGTGGGCAGGAGTGGCGTACCTGTTCTACCTCGGCGGGCGAAGTCTGTGGTCATCGTGGCGGCGCCCAGCCGAGTCCGACCGGCCCGGTCGGCACAGACCCGACACCGGGGGAGTCCTGGCACTCGGTCGCGAAGAGTTCCTCGTCGCCGCCGGCAATCCGAAGGCCGTGCTGCTATTCGCCGCCTTGCGCTGCCCCAGTTCGTCTCGGGACCCGGATCGATCGTCGGTGGCCTGCTACGAGGGCCTGTCCCGCTCGAAAACACGGTTTCGGGCTCTGAGCTGGGATTCTGCTGCGCGATCAGTTCGGAGGCTGTCACCATCGCGGAGTATTGTTGTCGCTGATCTACCGGGTGGTTCGGTGCTTGTGCAGCCTTGTGGCGGTGCTGGTCCGCTCTGATCCGTCCAGGGACGTTGAGCTGCTGGCGCTGCGTCATGAGAATCAGGTGCTCCGCCGTCAGCTCGGTGGCCGGTCGCGGTGGGGTCACGTCGACCGGCTCTGGCTTGCGGCATTGTCTCGGCTGCTTCACCGTCGCCGGTGGGAGGAGGTGTTCCCGGTCACCCCGGCGACGATCTTGCGCTGGCATCGTAGCCTCGTGGTGCGAAAGTGGACCTTCACCGACAGGCGGCGCCCGGGACGGCCTTGTACCCGCCGGCCGGTCAAGGCGCTGATTGTTCGGATGGCGCGGGAGAATCCAACCTGGGGGCACAGGAGGATCCAGGGCGAGTTGGCCCGCCTGGGCTACCAGGTCGCGGCCTCTACGGTGTGGGAGATCCTGCACGCGGCCGGTATCGATCCGGCGCCCCGCCGGGCTGGGCCGACGTGGCGGCAGTTCCTGTCCGCTCAGGCGCACGCGATCATCGCGTGTGACTTCCCGGTGGCCGAGACCGTGCTGCTCAAGCGGCTGGCAGTATCTAGCCCGCAAGCTTAACCGCTGCATGACGTTTTGAGCTGCGACCAGCTCAGCGCCCGGAGAGCGTTTCGCGCATGCCTGCCGGAGTGGGCGGGCGGACGCCGGTGCGGTGGGGCGCTCGCTGCGCAGCTACATAGGCAGGTCCGCGCAGCTGCCGATGCCAGGCGACCGGGTTCACCCGGTCACCGACATCTACTACGGCGTGCAGATTTCCCCACTGCCGTGCAGGAGGACCCCCGTCTGTCGTCATCGTATACGGCCTTGCTGCTCCACCCGCAGACGTCGATACCGAAGAGATCTTCCTCTACGGTAATATAGCGCTTTCCCCGAAGATCGATGCCCTTACGGTCCTTACCTCCGACGATATTGACGTCCAGCCACACCCTGTCTCCGGGAGTGCGGACTACGCCCATCCGGAATTTTGTGGCCGACTCCTTGTTTCCGCTGCACTGGGCGCGAGAATTGCCGCTGGTGGTCGTTAAGATGCAGTAATCGGCAACGAAAAACGTGTTGTTCGTGTTGATCATGATGTTGTAGCGACCTTCGCCGACCTGCGCACTGGCACTGGGGCGCCCGTCCCAACGAGCAGGATAGTCGCGCTAACTAACGCCACAAATCCCGCGAGGCTACTTTTGATCATTTGCTTTGCATGCACCTTTCTAGCTCCAACTTGACCCGAATCCGGATTTCGCACTGATGTGGCGGCACTTGATACATCCTGGCGGACATATGTTTTGCCGCAGCGCCATCGTGGCGTCGAGATCAACACTAGCCCCCATATGAAATCGGCGACATGCCACATGACTATCCATTTTCTGCCCATTCACTGCTCGCCCTGCGGTGAAGGCATGCGAGAAACTGCCGGAGCCAGGTGTCCAGCGCCTTTCTGGATAACCCGGCTTCGCTGGCCGTCTCCGGCAAGCTCGGCTACCAGCCCGACGGCCTGTCGGTGCACCAGGTACGCGGCCAACGGGCCGTCCTGCAGCGCCTGCGCCTCGAGAGCGGGAACCGCAGCTACGAGCGGTAAAGGTGCTGCTGGACGCGCTGGTAGACGGTATCGGGCGTTTCGTCGTTGCTGAATGGCTGGGCTCTTACTTGCGGGATTTGCGGGGGGCGGCGGAGCGGGGCGGCTCGGCGCGCATGTGGTTGCGGACGCGGGTCATGATGTCGCCGAGGTCGCGCAGGTCCTCTTCAGCGAGGGGGTTGAACAGCAGGCGGCGCACGACCTCGATGTGGCCGGGCAGGACGCGCCCGACGAGGGCGAGGCCACCGTCGGTGATGGTGACCAGTGTGGCACGCTCGTCGTCGGGGCTGGGGCCGCGCGTGACGAGGCCGGCCTTCTCCAGCAGGCCAGCCTGATAGGTCAGGCCGCTGCGGCTGTAGACGACGCCGTCGGCCAGTTCGGTCATGGTCAGCTGCCTAGCGTCGGCGAGGTGGGCCAGGAGCTGGAACTGCACGTAACTCAGGTCGCCCTCCGCCCGCAACTGCTGCTCGACGGCGTGCTGGAGCAGGCTGACGGCCTCCATGAGCGCGAAGTAGGTGCTCAGCTGCGCGGGGTGGAGGGCGTCGGTGTCAGGCATCCGCCCATCCTATATGTTTCGAATTCAAAGCACACCTCGAAAGCGCGGTGGCGAACGTCACATCCTTCCCGGGATTGCTTTGAACTCGAAGCAGGTTACTGTCTTCGCATCGCTTCGAATTCGAAGCAACAACTCGAGGAGAGATCATGAAGGCAGTCCGGTACCACCGCTACGGCGACAGCGACGTCCTGACTTACGAAGAGGCGGACCGCCCCGTCCCCGGCACGGGGCAGGTGCTGGTGAAGGTGGCCGCCACCTCGTTCAACCCGGTCGACGCGGCGATCCGCGCCGGATACCTGCAGCAGGTGTTCCCGCTGGTCTTCCCGCACGTGCCAGGCATCGACGTCGCCGGCACCGTCGCCGAGCTCGGCCCGGACGTCACCGGCTGGAGCGCCGGAGACGCGGTCGTGGCATTCCTGCCGATGAGCGCGCCCGGCGCCGCCGCCGAATACGTGCTCGCGCCGTCCGAGGCACTGGCCGCCGCTCCGCGGACGGTGGATCTGGCCGACGCCGCCGCCCTCCCCGCGACCGCCCTGACGGCCTGGCAGGCACTGTTCGAGCACGCCGAGCTGAGGGCCGGGCAGACCATCCTGATCAATGGCGCCGGCGGCGCGGTCGGCGGGTACGCCGTCCAGCTCGCCAAGCGGGCCGGAGCCACCGTCACCGCGACCACGAGCGCGCGCAGCGCCGACCGGGTCCGGGCCCACAGGGCCGACCGGATCATCGACTACACCGTCACCCCCGTCACCCAGGCCGCCGGCGTCCGGTTCGACGTCGTGCTCAACCTGGTGACCACCTCGGCGGAGGAGACCGCCGCCCTGGTCGGCCTCGTCAGCGACGGCGGGGTCCTGGTCAGCACCACCACCCCCGCTCCCGAGGACACAGCGCGCGGGGTGCGGACGGTGCGGGTGTTCGCCCGCAGCGACGCCGCCCGGCTCGCGGAGCTCGTCGCCCTCGTCGACGCCGGCGAGCTGCGGATCGACGTCGCCGACCGGCGCCCGCTGGCAGACCTCGCCGACGTCCACGAGCAGGCCGTCACCGGGAGGCTCACCGGCAAGACGGTCATCACTGTCTGACCCTTCCTCACCCTCATCCGACACATCCAAGACGGAGTACTGTCATGCCTTTCGCTCTTGATCCCCAGGTTGCCGATGCCCTTGCGCCGATCGCCGCGGCGATGGCCGGCAGCACGCCCCCGCCGGTCGGGGACGTCGCCGGCCGCCGCGCCGCGCTGGAAGGGCTCATCGCCCACGCCGACACGGCCCAGCCGAGGCCTGCCGACGTCACGATCACCGACCACCACCTGCTCGCCTCCGACGGCGAGAAGATCCTGCTGCGCTGGTACACCAAGCAGGGCGCGCCCAGCGAGCCCGGACCGGCGGCCGTCTACTTCCACGGCGGCGGCATGATCCTCGGCCACGTCGGGCTGTTCGACGGCGCTATCTCCCGCTACGTCTCCGCCAGCGGCACCCCGATCCTCTCGGTGGACTACCGGCTCGCTCCCGAGCACCCGCACCCGACCCCGGTCGAGGACGCCTACGCCGGCCTCGTATGGCTGCACGAGAACGCCGCCGTACTCGGCGTCGATCCGGCCCGCATCGCGGTCTTCGGCGACAGCGCCGGCGGTGGGATCGCCGCGGCGGTCTCGATCCTGGCGCGAGATCGGCAGGGGCCCGCGATCGCCCAGCAGATACTGGTCATGCCGATGCTCGACGACCGCACCCTCACCCCCGACCCGCAGCTGGCGCCGTACGCGCTGTGGTCCTGGGACGACAACCGCACCGGCTGGGGCGCGCTGCTGGGCGACGCCATCGCCGGCCCCGACGTGCCGGCCCACGCCGCACCCGCACGGGTGGCCGATCCGGCCGGACTGCCCCCGGCCTATATCGAGGTCGGCCAGCTGGACATCTTCCGCGACGAGGACCTCACCTACGCCCTGCGGCTCAGCCAGGCCGGCGTCCCGGTCGAGTTCCACCTTCACCCGGGCGTGCCGCATGAGTTCGAGAGCATCGCCTTCACCTCCGACGTGGCCAAGCGTGTCATGGCCGACCGGATCCGGGTCCTCTCCTCGCTCTGACGGAATGCGCCGGTGCCAACGGCGGGGCCGCCCGACCGGCCCCTGCCGGTGGCACACCGGCGGAGCCGTCCCCGCCGGAGGACCTGGCACAGGTGCACGGAATGACCTCTGGCCAGTCACATACACCTATGTCGCTGGCCATCTCTCCATCGATCACATCGCAAGGAAACGCACCATGACAACCACCCTTTTCACCCCGGACGACGCCGCGATCCTGCTGATCGACCACCAGGTCGGCACCATGCGATGGGCTGCCTCGACCCCGTTCGAGGAGCTCAAGACCCGGGCGCTGGCCCTGGCGCGCGGCGCCAAGGCCCTGGAGATGCCGCTGGTGCTGACCTCCTCGCTGGAGGAGCAGGCTCAGGGCCCGCTGCTGTCGGACTTCGCCGACGTCGCCCCCGAGGAGTATGCCGGCCGCATCCGCCGCCAGGGCACCGTCGACGCTCTCCAGGACCCCGCGTTCGCCGCGGCGGTAGAGGCCACCCGCCGGCGCAATCTCATCGTCGCCGGCGTCACCAACGACGTCTGCACCGTCTACCCGGTGCTCACCGCCCTGCGGCAGGGCTACCGCGTCCAGGTGGTCGCCGACGCCGGCGCGTCCATCACCAAGGATGCCGATGACATCGCCCTGCGCCGCATGGAACGCGCCGGCGCCGACATCACCTCCACCAACCAGGTCCTGGCGGAACTCGCCGCCGACTGGGCTTCACCTTCCGGCCAGAAGGTCCTGCCCATCATGTTCGACCTCATCCCGGCCTGAACCCAAACCGGCATCCGACCCGCCCGACATCGACCAACGGCCGGCCGCACGCATCGGTCCACCGCCCAGGCGTTTGGCCACCTCGATCAGAGACCAGCCATGAGCGACGCCATCGGATGCTCCCGGGTGGCCGATGCCATGTGTGAGCGGCATGGGAGGATGCGTTACCGCTCCGGCGCTGTGGCCTGCCTGGCCGAGTAGTCGCCGGCCTCAGGACAGTGATGCGACGGGAGAGGAGGCATGCCGTGAACGAACTGACCGGTTGTGCCCCTTGCGCCTGGTCCACCAGTTCCTCCGGAGCAGGCATCGTAGAGACGGCGGGCACAGCGCCACGCGTTGGGCCGAGCCGGCTATGACACTGGTCGGTCGGCGGTCCGAGGTCCGTCGCATCCTGGACGTCATCGAGGCGGAGCGCGGCGAATCGCGGATGCTGATCCTGCTTGGCGAGGCCGGCGCGGGCAAGACGAGGTTGGTGGCTGCCGTCGCCGACCATGCGCGTGGCAGCGGAAGAGTCGTACTGACGTGTCAGGGCAGCGAAGCGGAATCGCAGCAGTCCTTCGCGTCCTTGCACCAGTTGCTTCTTCCTGTCCTGCCGGAGGTCGGCACTCTTGCCGAGCATCTGCGGGGGGCGCTGGAGAGCGCGGTGGGCATCGCTCCGGTGGGCGGGCAGCTTGATCCGATGCTGCTGCGGGTGGCCGTCCTGACGTTGCTGACAGGCGTCTCCCGGCGGCGGCCCGTCCTGCTGGTCGTGGACGACGTCCAGCACTGCGACCGCGACTCTCTCGACGTCCTCGGCTTCGTGGCCCGCCGTATCGCGGCGGAGGACGTTTCGGTGCTGCTGACTTCGCGTGGGCAGACGCCTCCGGACGGTGTCGCAGGGGACCTGCCCACGCTGCTGCTGGGGCCATTGAGCGAGCAGGCCGCGGCCGAGCTGGTGGACGCTCAACCGCACCCGCCCACCGGCCGTACGCGGATCGATGTGCTCCTGCAAGCCGGCGGAAACCCGCTGGCCATCATCGAGCTGTGCCGGGCGGCCAAGATGGGTGGCACGAGAGCGCTGCCCGGTGGTGGGCTGCCTCAGACGGAGCGCATCCAGCAGATGTACGCAGCGCGTCTGCACGGCCTGCCGGAGATCACCCGGCGGCTGATCCTGTACGCGGCGGCGTCGGAGTACGAAGACCTCGCCACGATCATGGCCGCCGCCGGCGCGGGGCCGGATATCGCGGTATGGGCTCCCGCCGAGGCCGCCGGCCTGGTCACCGTCGCGGACGGGCGAGTCGCCTTCCGGCATCCGCTGGCACGGGCGGGCTCGTATCACGGGGCCCCGGCCTACCTCCGGCAGCGGGCGCATCGCAACCTCGCGGCCGTTCTGACGGCGGATCCGGCCCGCCGGGCCTGGCATCTGGCCGCCGCGTGCCTCGGCCGCGACGAGTCGGTGGCGGCGGCCCTGGAGGACACCGCGGAGCTCGCCGAGCGGCGTGGCGGGTTCTTCGCGGCGGCGCGGGCGCTGGAGCGGTCGGCGGAGTGCAGTCTCGCCGCCGGGGACCGGGCACGCCGGTACGCCAAGGCGCTCAGGGCCGCCAACAACGCCGGCGACCCATCGTGGGTGCGCGAGCTGTACGACAAGGTCACGGCGCTGACTCATGATCCGGACGTGCTGGGCCTGGCGGCGTGCGGCGCCGGCATGGCCCTGTCGTTGTTCGGCCACCAGCGGGAGTCGTTCAAGGTGCTGCTCGAAGCGCTGGAGCCGAAGCCCCCGAAGCATGGTACGACGGCGCTCGCCCTGACCGCCGTGCTCCAGGGAGTCGCGTTCCAGTCGGGGCTGCCCGAGGTCAGGGAGCGGATAGCGGGCCTGCTCGACCGGATCGAGACCGGGGGCGGCGACACGCCCTACGCGGAGCTGGGGACCATCGCGGCCTTCGACGCGGTCCGGGCCTCCACCCTGGCCGGGGCCGAGCCGACGAACGCCCCCGAGCTGTTGCGGCGGACCTTGCGGCCGAATCCGCCGGAGCCGCTGGTCGGCGTCGCGCAGATGAACCGGTTGAGCGCCGTTGGCTGCATCGCCTGGGCGGCCGACGAGTCCGAGCTGTGCGTGGAGTCCCTCCGGCAGGCGTACGCCATGTTCCGCACGTACGGCTCCATGGGCGTTGCCGCTCCTACGCTGGCGTTGACGGGTTCGGCGCTGATCGACACCGGGCGGTGGGCGGAGGCCGACGACCTGCTGGAGGAGGCCGGGACGCTCGCGGCCGTCCACAAGCTGCGGCACCTGGAGATCGACGTCGAGGCGCTGCGGGTGACCCTCCAAGCCCTGCGCGGTCAGCCCGTCGTCATGCCGGCCGACCCGGCTTGGACGGCCGTCGGCCTGGAGGAGAACCGGGCCACACACGCGCGCTTGCTGCACGCCGCCGGCATCGCCGCCGTGTCGGCGGGCGACTTCGACGGCGCGTTTCGCCAGTTCCGGCTGCTGTTCGACGAGGACGGCGCACCTTTGCACTACTTCCTGTCGCACCGGTCGGTCGCCGACCTCGCCGCGGCCGCCCAGCGGACGGGCCAGGGGGAAGAGGCGGCCCGCATCGTGGCGGCGGTGCGCACCGCGTTGGGCCCGCGGCCGACGACCCGGATGACGCTGCTGCTTCACCACGCCGCCGCACTCATCGGCGACCCGAAGGACGCCGAGCACCACTTCCGGCTCGCCACGGTGAACCCGGCGGGCGAGGAGTGGCCGCTGGCCCGGGCCCAGGCGAGGCTGCACTACGCCCAGTGGCTGCGCAGGCGGCGGCGCCCGCTGGACGCCCGCCCGCTCCTGGCCACGGCGCTGGAGTCGTTCAACCGGCTCGGCGCGATCGGCCTGGCCGAGGAGGCACGAGGTGAGCTGCGGGCGAGCGGCGTCGCCGGCTCTCCCGCACCGGCCGATGCGCTGGCGGGGCTGACCGCCCAGCAGCGCCAGATCGTACGGCTGGCAGCACAGGGACTGCGCAACCGGGAGATCGCCGAGCAGCTCATGCTCTCGCCCCGCACGGTCAGCTACCACCTCTACAACGTGTATCCGAAACTCGGTGTGACCAGCCGCAACCAGCTCCGCGCTCTGCTGGGCGATCTGTGACCGCCACGGCGAGCCGTCCGGCGGATGGGCCCATCTCCGAAGGCGGCAAAGATTCCGGGTCGTCGCAGACGGAGGGCAGCGCCGAGGGCGATCGGCCCAGCGGCCGGTGGACCGCTGTTCGTTGATCACTACGACGACAGGAGAGGTGAGGCGCGTGAGTTTCGAGCCCGTCACGGGCCCAGGAGAGCCCGACCGCTCGGCCGTCGTCCTCGATCCCCTCGTTCAGCGGCTCGTCGACGCCTCGGCCGCGCCGCCCTACCTGCACCAGCTCGGTCCGCTCGACGGACGGCAGGCGCTCCTGGAGATCCAGGGCCACGCGCACGACGACTTCGATGTGGACGCCGAGTACGCCGTGGCGCCGGTGGGCCCGTCCGGGCTCGTCGGCTTCTGGATCTTCCGGCCTCCACGGACGGCCGGTCCTCTACCCATGGTCGTGTACCTGCACGGCGGCCGCTGGATGCTCGGCGACGCGCGGACGCACGCGCGCATGATCTGTGAGCTCGCAGCCGCCAGCGGCGCCGCTTTCGTGGTCCCCGAGTACACCCGCACCCCGGAGGCCCGCTACCCGGTCGCGCTCGAAGAGTCCTACGCGGTGCTGACATGGCTGGTCGAGCAGGCGTCGGGCCTGGGCCTGGATGGCCGGAGGGTGGCGGTGGCCGGCGACTGTGCCGGTGCGACCATGGCGACGGCGCTCACCATGATGGCCAAGCAGCGCGGTGGCCCCCGCATCCGCGCGCAGCTGCTCTACTATCCGACGACCGCCCCGCACTGCGACACCGCCTCCCGGAAGCAGTTCGCATCCGGCTACCTCCTGACGCGCGCGGCTGTGGAATGGTACTGGCAGCAGTACACCGACGACGGCGATGAGCTCGCCGAACCCACTGCCTCGCCGCTGCGGGCCACCACGGCGGACCTGTCGGGGCTGCCTCCCGCCCTGGTCGTATCGGCGGAGGCGGACGTCGTGCGGGACGAGGGCGAGCAGTACGCCCGCCTGTTGCGGCGGGCGGGCGTACCGGTGACCTGCGTGCGCTACCTGGGGACGGTCCACGACTTCGCGTCCCTCAATCCGCTGCGCGACAGCCCGCCCACCGTGGCCGCGCTCAGGCAGGGCGGCAGCTTTCTCAAAGCCGCCCTGGCCGACCGGCGCTGACACCGACAGGCCGTCTCCCCGCCCGCGGAGGAGATAGGTCCCCTCTCTTCAGGATGCAGCCGGCGACAGACCAGTCAATTTACTGATGTGTCCGGAAAGGCAGGTTTGCCAGCCTGAGGTGCGTGAGGCCGCAGCGGCACGTCATGCACAGGGAAAGAGGCCAGGATGTCCACTGTCAAACCGGTTCTCGAAAGGGCCGCGCAGGCCTTCGCCGAGGCCACCGCCAACCCGCCCTTCCTCTTCGACCTCGATCCCGCCGACGGCCGCAAGGCCGTGGACGAGGCTCAGACGCCCGAGATCGAGGTGCCGGGCACCAGCAAGGAGATTCTCACGGTCGCCGACGGACTGACGGTGAGCGTGTTCCGGCCGGCGGGCGTGAGCGGCCCCCTGCCGGTGATCATCTATGTGCACGGGGCGGGCTGGGTGTTCGGCAACGACCACACCCACGGCCGTCTTGCCCGCGAGCTGGCCCGCGGCGTGGGCGCGGCGGTGGTGTTCGTCAACTACAGCGCTTCGCCCGAGGCCCGCTACCCGGTCGCGATCGAACAAATCCACACCGCCGCCCGCTGGGTGGTCGAGCACAGCGCCGCCCATGGCCTGGACGCCTCCCGCCTGGCGGTCGCGGGCGATTCGGTCGGCGGGAACATGGCCATCGCGCTGACGTTGATGGCCAAGGAGCGTGGCGGGATCGCGCTGGCGGCGCAGGTGTTGTTCTATCCGGTGACCGACGCCGCCTTCGAGACCGGCTCCTACCACGAGTTCGCCGAAGGGTATTTTCTGCGGCGCGACGGCATGCAGTGGTTCTGGGACCAGTACACCACCGATCCCGCCGAGCGTGCGCAGATCACCGCCTCGCCGCTGCGGGCGAGCCTGGAGGAGCTGGCAGGGCTGCCGCCGGCGCTGGTCATCACCGCCGAAGCCGACGTACTGCGCGACGAGGGTGAGGCGTACGCGAGCAAGCTGCGGGCGGCCGGGGTCGCGGTCACCGCTGTGCGCTACCAGGGTGTCATCCACGACTTCGTGATGCTCAACGCCCTGCGCGGCACCCACGCCGCCGAAAGGGCCATCCGCCAGGCCGTCGACTTCCTGTCCACCGCGCTGAAGACCCTCAAGGAGGGATCATGACCACGTCGCCTACCGTCGTTCTCGTCCATGGGGCTTTCGCCGAGTCGGCCAGCTGGAACGGCGTCATCACCAGGCTGCGTGAGCATGATCTGAGCGTGATCGCCGCCGCCAACCCGCTGCGCAGCCTGTCGGGTGACGCCGACGTCGTCGCGGGCCTGGTGGCCTCGATCGACGGCCCGGTCGTCCTGGTCGGCCATTCCTACGGCGGCCAGGTCATCTCGGGTGCCGTCCGCGGCGACGACCGGGTCAAGGCGCTGGTGTTCGTGGCCGCGTTCGCCCCCGAGGAAGGCGAGAGCATCGCCGAGCTGAGCGGCCGCTTTCCCGGCAGCACACTCGGCGAGACCCTGAACGCGGTCGCGCTGCCCGACAGCAGCACCGATCTGTACATCCGCCAGGAGCGCTACCACCAGCAGTTCGCCGCCGACCTGCCGCCAGAGCGCGCCACCTTGGACGCCGTCACCCAGCGGCCGTTGAACGACCGGGCCCTGCAGGACAAGTCCGGTGCACCGGCCTGGCGGCACCTGCCATCCTGGTTCGTCTATCCCGAGCTCGACTTCAACATCCCGCTTGCCGCCCACCGGTTCATGGCGGAACGGGCCGGCGCCCGCGAGCAGGTGGAGATCGGCGGCGCCTCGCACGCGTTGCCCGCCTCCCAGCCCGCCGCCGTCGCCGATGTCATCCTCAAGGCCGTCAAAGCCGTGGCATGACGCGGCACACCCGCGACTCGCCCCCGCAAGACCGCCATCTCCCGGCGACAACCTCGAAGGAAAACCGTCATGTCTCGTTCCTCCCCCACCCGCTCGGTCGTTCGCACCCTCGCCACCATGGCCATCGCTCCGATCGTGGTCGGCTCGCTGCTGACCGCCACCGCGGCGAGCAGCAGTGCCGCCGCCTCGCAGCACGACGAGACATCCAAGGCCAAGCCAACCATCGTCCTTGTCCACGGCGCCTTCGCCGACGCCTCCAGCTGGTCCGACGTCATCCGGCGCCTGCAACGCGACGGCTATCGCGTCATCGCCACCGCCAACCCCCTGCGCGGACTGAGCAGCGACGCCGCCTACCTGCGTAGCGTCCTGGACACTGTGGACGGGCCCGTGGTCCTGGTCGGCCACTCCTATGGCGGCTCGGTCATCAGCCAGGCCGCCGCCGCCGACCCGGACGTCAAGGCGCTGGTCTACATCGCCGCGTTCATCCCCGACGCCGGCGAGAGCGCCGCCGAACTGGCCGGCAAGTACCCCGGCAGCACCCTGGGCGAAACCCTGAGCAAGGCCTCCTACCCCCTGCCCGACGGCGGCACCGGCACCGAGCTGACCATCAACCAGGACAGGTTCCGCAAGCAGTTCGCCGCCGACGTGCCTGCCACGACCGCCGCGATCATGGCAGCCACCCAGCGGCCGGTCTCCACCCTCGCCCTGGAGGAGAAGGCCACGAAGGCCGCCTGGAAAGACATCCGCTCCTACGCCCTGATCGCCGGCAAGGACTACAACATCCCGCCCAGGGCCCAGCGGTGGATGGCCAAGCGCGCCCGCTCCCACACCGTCACCATCAAGCGCGCCTCACACGCGATCTCTGTCTCCGAACCCGCAGCCGTCACCGACCTCATCCGCCGCGCCGCCGGCGACATCCGCTGACACACCTCGGCCTCACCGGCCACGGCCGGTACCCGCTCACCGAAGGCGGCCTCCTACCGGAGGCCGCCTTCGGCCGTTCTCTCTGACGCCACGCGGCCGGGCCGTCCCCCTCGCCGGTACGGCGCTCGCGTCGGCGCCGTCAGCAGGGGATCGCAGAGCCCTTTTTCCCTGGCCAGGGACGACTGGGCAGTTTTCGGCCTGTGAAATGAGCATGCAGTCCACCTAGCCTGCCACCACGAGGTAACGAAACGGAGTCTCATGCGTACTATCGGTCTCATCGGCGGGCTGAGCTGGGAATCGACCGTCATCTACTACCAGATCATCAACCAGCGGGTACGGGAGCGCCTGGGCGGCAGCCACTCCGCGAACAGCCTTATCTGGTCGGTCGACTACACCACGGTCGAAGATCTCATCTTCGCCGACCGCTGGGACGAGGTGAGCACGCTGCTCGTTGACGCCGGGCGGAAACTGGAGGATCTCGGTGCTGACGTCCTGCTCATTTGCAGCAACACCTTCAACCGCGTGGCTGATCAGGTAGCGAGGACCTCGAGTGTTCCCCTGCTCCACATCGTGGACGCCGTAGGCGCCGAAGTCCGCTCCGAGGGCATGCGCAAGGTCGGCCTGCTGGGAACCCGTTTCACCATGGAAGAGCCCTTCTATCGGGACCGGCTGGCCGCGCAGGGCTTTGAGGTAGTCGTCCCGGAGCGCGAGCAGCGCGAGCTGATCCATCGTGTGATCTTCGATGAGCTGGTGCGCGGAGTTCTGAAGGAATCATCCAGGAATGCCTATGCACAGATCATCTCCGATCTCGCCGACGACGGCGCCGAAGGCGTCGTCCTCGGCTGCACGGAAATCGAGCTCCTGATCGATGAAAGGTACAGTTGCATCCCGATGTTCCCGAGCGCGCGGCTGCACGCGGAAGCAGCGGCCGACTTCGCCCTCGCTCCGGAGTCGGCGCATCGCCTCATGGCAGCCGGGAGCCCATCGGACCGGAGCACATGAGCAGTCGCCGCGCATGGGCAGAAGGTGGACATCATCCGGCCTGGTGAACGGACGGCCCTCGGGCCGACCGTAAGCGGTATGACCATGAACGTGATCGTTATCGGAGCCGGGCCTGCCGGCCTGGCCACCGCAATGCTTCTCGCCGGACGGGGCCACCAGGTCACCGTGCTCGAACGCGACCCCGCAGAACCACTCTCGACGGGCCCGCAGTCATGGGAGTCCTGGGAACGACCATGCCGGAGTGGAGACCCGCGACGGGGAGGTTCTCCACGCCGACCTGGTCGTGAACGCGAGCGGCCGTAACTCGCAATTCTCCAGGATGTTCGCCGAGCTCGGCCCGATCCGCGACACCAAGGAGCGAGCCGAGGCGGGGTTCGTCTACTACGCCCGGCACTACCGTGACAGCGGCAACGGGTTGCCTGAGGCCACGCGCTGGCCGCTCATCCACCAGGAGACCGTCACCGCCGGCACCCTGCCTGGCGACAACGGCACCTGGTCCCTGATCCTCGTGGCCTCAAGCCGCGACCAGGACCTGCGGGCCTTGCGGGAGGTGGACGCGTGGGACCGCGCCATCGAACTGTTCCCCGAGTACGCCCACTGGGCACGACATGGCGAGCCGCTCACCGGCGTACAAGTCATGTCGGCCGGCCAGACCAGGCGGCGGGACTTGGTCGCCGACGGGCTGCCGGTGGTGACAGGCCTGCTCGCCGTGGGCGACGCCTGGGCGACGACGAACACCACCTTCGGGCTGGGGCTGTCGATGAGCCTGGTACAGGGCGCCCTGCTGCGGGACGCGATCGACACCGTGGACGTGGTGGATCACGTCAAGCTGGGCCTCGCCTTCGCCGAGTCGCTGGAGACCACGGCCGCACCCTACTACCGGGCGCTGGCCGACTGGGACACGCACCGGCTCGCCGAGATCGACTCCGTGCTCAAGGGCGAGCGGTACGAGAGCGCCGACCCGGCCTGGCTGGTCATCAGGGCGCTGGACGCGGCCAAGATGTCCCACCCCGACCTGGTGCGGGCCCTCGCGGACGTAGGCTCGATGCTCGAGCCCGCCGAGCACGCCCTGGCCAGACCCGGCCTCATCGACCTGATCATGAGCCTGGGCGCCGACGCCTCCCGCTATCCCGCCCCCGGACTGTTCCGCCGCGAACTGCAGGCCGCCATCGGCTGACGGTCCGCGCCACCACCGGTTCGACGCCGAACTGGATCCGGCGTCCGGACGCCGGCTGATCGCGACGAAAGGGCGCCCTGCCGCTCCATGCAACGGCGGGGCGCCCTTTTTCGTCAAGGCTTGGCCCTAGACAGACGTCGGCAGCGGGCCGCCGTTCCAGGTCATCGTGTCGCCGAAAGCGGCGAGGAGATCCACCTCGCCGCCGACGGCCTCGGCGTAGGCGCGATGGAGGTTGAGCACCAGGCGTTCGGCGTCCCCCCATCCCGCGAACTCACCGAGGTCGGCTTCCTGAGCGGCTGCCAGCGGTGTGAGCCCGTTCTCGCGCCCCTTTCGGGCGACCTCGAGCACGAAGCGGTAGTAACGCTCGTGAACGGCCAAGATCTCCGGCAGATCGCTCGCGGCCGCGAGAGGCCCATGCCCCGGTACGACGTGCTCGGCCTCGAAGTCCGCCAGCCAATCCAGCGACTTCAGCGCCCCTTCCACCGACCCCATCAGCAGCAGCGGTGTGAGGCCGTTGAACACCAGGTCGCCGGTGTACAGCACACGCTCTTCAGGAAGCCAGACCACCACGTCCCCTGCCGTGTGCGCGGCATGGCCAAGGTGCCGCAGCTCGATGCGGCGCTTGCCGGCGAAGAGGGTCAACTCGGACTGAAACCCCACGGACGGGACGCGGCGCGTCACGTTCCCCCAATCGGGCACCGGCGTCCAGATCGGCGGGCACTCGTCGATGAGGGGGTCGGCCAGCAGCGCGTCCCGCATCGCCGCATGCCCGAAGATCACCGTCTGGTCCGGCAGCAAGCTGTTTCCGTATGAATGATCCCCATGCTGGTGCGTGTTCACCGCCATCCGCACGGGGGCATCGCCGGTCGCCTCGGCGACCGCCTTCAGGAATCGGCGGGTACGCTGCTCAGTCGCGCACGTGTCGACGATCAGAACGCCGTCGCCGCCCGCCACGGCTCCGGCGTTGTTCACCCACCAGGTGCCGTCCGGCTGCACCCAGGCGAACACCCCCGCGCTGACCTCGTGCAACCTCGCCGTGTCAACCTGCTTCTCCACGATCAAAACTCCCTTCTCCAGCCATGCCGGCCCATCCTCGGGTTCGGCGCTGTTGATTTCACAGACCGATCCATGGCCGATCAGTGCTCCACAACGGTTCCTTGGTGCTTCCGAGCGCGCCATGTCGACCACTGACCCGCAGACCGACCACGCTGCGCTTTTCGGCCGCGTCGCGCCCAGAATGAGCCATCCGGTAGTTCATGTTGCAGGCCGTTTCCCGGCCGATTCCCGTCCGGCAGCACCGCGTCGCCAGGGTCAGACCGGCCATGCCGTCCTCGCAGACCGCCCCACGAACGCCGCCTGGCGACGAGCCCGCCGCAGCGCACAGGACCCCGCCGTCCCAGGCGATCAGTCAGACGGAATGTGGACAGGGAACGGTCTGGGGAATGGCAGGACGATGGCGCCACGGTGGGGTCTCGTTCGCGCCCGCGTCTTGAAGGAGTCACGTGTCCGGGAGTGTGTCATGCGTGTAGAGGTCAACGGAATCGGTCTCGAAATTCAAGTCAGCGGGGAGGGCGCGGCAGTGCTGCTCGTGCACGGCTACCCGGACACCCCCTCTGGCGCCACCAGGCGGCCGCGCTCAACGCCGCCGGCTACCGTACGATCGCCCCGACCTGCGCGGCTTCGGCGCCTCCGACAAGCCGCAGGACGTGGACAGCTACGACCTGGCCCTGCACGTCGGCGACCTGCTGGGCATCCTCGACCACTTCGAGGTACGGCAAGCGCACCTGGTCGGCCATGATTGGGGAGCCACGCTCGCGCAACCGACCGCCATAGCCGCGCCCGCCAGGTTCACCAGCCTCACCTGCCTGTCCGTCGGCCATCCCGGTGCCGTGGGGTCCGCCGGCCTGGAACAGCGGGAGAAGTCCTGGTACTTCCTGCTGTTCCACTTCGCGGGAATCGCCGAGGAGTGGCTGAGCCGGGACGACTTCGCGAACATGCGGGACTGGCTGTCCACCCACCCCGAACCCGACGAGGTCATCGACCTCATGCGCGATCCCCGAGCACTGACCGCGGGACTGGCGATCTACCGCAAGGGGGTTCCGCCCGAAATGGTGCTCGGCAGGCCTGACGACATCCCACCCCTTCCCGTACCCACCATGGGCGTGTGGAGCGACGGCGACCGCTATCTCACCGAACAGTCCATGACCGGCACAGCCGAGCACGTCACCGGCTCGTGGCGTTACGAGAGCCTGGACGGCATCGGACACTGGATGCCGCTCGAAGCACCCGAAGCCGTCAACAAGCTGCTGCTCGACTTCCTCTCGTTCGCTGACCAGTGAACACCCAGGAGCCGTACATGATGGAAACCGGGACGAAGACCCTCACCCCGACCGAATCGACCAACCGCCGAACCGTCGCCGAGATCTACTCGTCGCTGGCCACCGGCAACATGGAGGCGTTCGCGGAGCGCCTGGCGCCGGACATCAAGTGGACTGTGGTCGCCGGCGCCGAGACCGGTGGCACCTGATACGGTCCGCAGCACGTCCTCCACAAGGCGTTGGCACCGATCGCCGCGGACTGGGCCGACTTCGAGGTCACCCCGTTCGAGCTCACTCCTGCCGGCGACAAGCTGTTCGTCGTGGGCGAGTACAGGGGCGTGCACCGGGCCAGCGGCAAGGTGGGGCAGGCCAGGTTCATTCATGTCTGGCATCTGCGGGATGGGATCGCGCAGCGGTTCGAGACCGTCTCGGACACCCACGCTCTGTGGCGTGCCACGCTGTAGCCCGCGCGGCTTCGTCCTCAGCCCTGGTTCGTTCCGTAGAGTTCGCGGTGCCAGAGGCCTTCGCAGATGCGGTCGATGCCGGTGAACAGATGGCGGCGGTAGGTGGTGAAGGGCAGATCGAGGCGTTCCGCGGCGGCTTCCTGGGTGGGTGCGCCCCGGCGGTAGGTGACGTCGACGGCTCGCTGGAACTTGGTCGCGCGCGGGTCTTGACCCAGGTCGTCGATGGCTTGTTCGAGGAGCTGGCGCAGAGCTTTGGCGGGGTCGAGGTCGGGGTGTTCGGCGACGAGCCTACTGCGGGTGAGGGGGCTGGCGGCCAGCTCGGCGGGCCGGGACAGGTTGCGCAGGGCCTTGCGGACGGCGTCGGTGAACTCTGATTGTGACAGCACCTCCAGCTCGGGTGTCTGGGCGGCGGAAACGTCTTGCGCGCCGGTCAGCAGCAGCCGGTTCAGCCACGCCTGAACGGGTACCGCCCGCCAGTCGTGGGCGAACAGGGCGTACTCCGTGTCTCCCAGCCACGCGTGCTCTCCGATGTCGTGCATGTCGTAGTGCCGGAGGTAGTCACGCATGGGGCTCTCACTCGGCATGGCCATGAAGGACCAGGCCATGCGGTCGGCCCGCAGGCAATACCCGATGGCCCGCCATTGGATCAGGTCCATCACCGGCGACATGCCGCGGTACCGCTCGCACACCCAGGTCCGGCCGACCGCCAGGTGCTCGCCCGGCCGCAGCGGTGCGATGGCGCGGGCGTTCGCCCAGGCCGTCGCGGTGATCGGGTCTGCCGCCGTCTCCTCGTCACGGGGCTTGTCGAGGCGAACCCAGGAGCAGAAGCCCACCAGCTCGCCGGTCTCCGTACGCCGGTAGAGGCGGAACGCCCCGGGCTGGCGGCTGGCCCAGAAGGCGACGCCGGCCGCCGACTCCTCGCCATCCGCCTCGGCGGCCAGCCGCACCAGAGCTTCGGTGTCCTCGGGCCGGAAGGCGTCCTCGTAGACCTCTCCCTCTCCACGCCAGCTGTGGAACTCCGCCGTCGATCCGATGTCGCGGTGCAGGAAGAACAGCGAGCCGACGGCCGCCAGCACATCGGAGTCAGCCGCGGTGGGAATCTGGGCGGCCAGGTGGGCGTGGATGCGATAGTGCATGTCGGCGTACCCCTGCGGGTCGCGCCAGCGCAGGTCGGCTTCGAGCACCTCCCGTACGACGTCGTGCGGGAACAGGCCGAGACTGCTGGATTCGACGAACGGCAGCCGCCGCAGCCAGGCGAACAAGGACGCGGCGTCCTCCGGCACGACCGCACGCAGCAGGTCTTCGGTGGTCACGTAGGCGTGCGCGCAGACTTCCAGGGCGTGCCGGTGCGCAGCGCTGGGCACGTCGCCGACGAGTTGGTCGAGCAGGGTGGCGACCACGTCCTGCGTGGGTATCCAGCGGGAGCTCGCCTCGCGGTCCTTGATCGCGACCGCCGCGCCCAGCGACAGGGCGAGGGGATGGCCGCCCGCGAAGGCGAGCAGCGGCCCACGCAACTCGGCGGCCACGCCGCGGGCGTCCAGCAGCGCCGCGGCGTCCGCCAGCCCGAGGTCACGCAGCGATATAACCTCCAGCGCGCCCGCCCAGCCGGGGTCGGCCCGCCACAACATGTCCGGAGGGTTCCGGCCGGCCACCACGACCGTCGCATCGACCGGCACGCGGGGCAGGAACCGCTCGCGCAGCCAGCCCTCCAGCCCCTGGATGCGCTCGAAGGTGTCGATCAGCAGCACCGCGCGCTCGTCGCGCAGCACCGATCCGGCCTCGGCCTCGAACGCCGCCGGAGTCGGCTCGAGCGTGCGCCCGTCCAGCACCGTCACCGGCCGTCCGGCGGTCGCCGCCTCCTCTGCGAAGCGCCGCACCAGCGCCGACTTCCCGACCCCACCGGGACCGTGTACATACAGGACACTGCCGCCACCGCGCAGCGCCGAGCCGAAGGCGCTGAGCTCCTCTTCCCGTCCGACGAAGGCCCGCTCCCGCGCGGCCTGCAGCCGCCGCCCCAGTAACGCGACGTTCTGATCATCCCCCGAAGGCATGGGGATAACTGTAGCTTTCCGGACGCTCTGATTCGGCGGTTTGCCACCCGTGCCAAAGACCGCGGGTGTCCCTCCGCATGAGCACCGAATGGACATGAAACGCACTGGTAGATGAGCAGTCCGCTCCGCGAAGGTGCTGCAGGAAATCCCGGCCTGCCACCGTCGCGGATCGCCGCCGGCCCGGCCTGACGGCCTGGCACCGGGCGGTGGCGGGTCATGACCGCTGCATCACCTTCACCCCTGGAGACTTCATGTTCCGCTATGCCCGCTTTCGACCCGTTCAGCGCGCGACCGTGGTGACTACCGCTGTGCTCGGCGCCTGCGCAACGCTCGTCACCGCGGGCGGGGGAACCGCCGCAGCTGCCGGAACCAGCGCGAGCAGCTCGATCGCCGCGCGGTACGTCGCACTCGGCGATTCCTACGCCTCCGGATACGGCATCGACGGTGTGGAGAACGCGGCATGCGACCGTTCCACGAGCAGCTACCCGTCCATCGTGCGCAGCACGTACAAGTCGCAGAGTTTCAGGAGCGTCGCGTGCAGCGGCGCCACCACGCGTAGCATCTGGAACGCGCAAGGCAGCCAGGCTCCCCAGATCAAGGCGCTCAAGCCGGACACCAGTCTGGTCACGCTGACCCTCGGCGGCAATGACATCGGCTTTACGCAGCTCGTCGTCACCTGCGCTTCTCTCATGCAATCACAGCCGAACGGCGACCCCTGCCGCCAGAACTTCCAGAAAGGCGGCGAAGATCAGATCCTCGCCCGCATCGACGCTTTGAAGCCGCGGATCGCCTCCGTGCTGACCGACATCAAGAGGAAGAGCCCCAAGGCCACGGTCGCGCTGGTCGGCTATCCCTCGCTGCTGCCGGACAGCGGCGAGAGCTGCCGCTCGACGCAGGTGCCCTTCGCCGACGGTGACTTCGGCTACCTGCGCAACATCACCAAGAGGCTCAACAGCGCGCTTCGCGAGCAGGCCGCCAAGGTCGGCGCCGTTTACGTCGACACCTATACGCCGACCATCGGCTACGACATGTGCCGGGCGCAGGGGCGCGTGATCGAGCCGCTGTTCACCGCCGATGGCCGCGTCGCCCCAGCCGCGGCCCACCCGAACCTCGGGGGCACTCTCAGCATGGCGGCCATCATCAAGGAGAAGCTGGACACGCTCGGCCGCTGATCATCCCCCAGGAGCCACCGGAGGTCGCACAGGCGGCCGTCGCCTCCGCAGGCGGTGGCCGCTTCCTCGTGTCCGGCTGCCCTGGCAGGTCACTGCATACGCTCTCTCTGTGCCGCTGACCGCGTCGGTCAGGCCCTGGCCAGTTCGTGCGCGCAGGCGCCGAGCCCGATCTCGCTGGAGGCCTTGACCAGTACCACGTCCCCCGGTTCGAGAAGCCCGGCGGCCAGGCGGACGGCCCCGGCGACGTCCTCAGCGAGGTGGACGGTGACGCCCAGGTTCGCGGACTGCGCCTCCTGCGCCATCGCGACCGGATCCCCCGAGCCGACCGCGATCAACACGTTGATCCCGAGCTCGGCCACGAGCCGGCCCACCTGCGCGTGCCGGGTGCGCGAGGTGTCCCCCTGCTGCCCCATCGCGCCGAGCACGGCCATGGAACGGCGGGCGCCGGCCAGCGCCGTCAACGTGCGCAGCCCGGCGCGCATGGACTCGGGGTTGGCGTTGTAGGCGTCGTTGACGATGGTGACGCCATCAGGTCGTTCGAGGATCTCCAAGCGGCCCGCGGAGCGACGCCTGGCCGCGTTCAGCCCGTCGGCGACCTCGTCGGCGGACAGGCCGAGCGTCGTGGCCACGGCGGCGGCGGCCAGGGCGTTGCTCACCTGGTGCTCGCCGATGAGGTCGAGCTCGACGCGGGCCCGGCCGGAGGGTGTGACCAGCTCGAACGA
Organism: Nonomuraea sp. bgisy101; assembly: GCF_057708945.1. Taxonomy (NCBI): domain Bacteria; kingdom Bacillati; phylum Actinomycetota; class Actinomycetes; order Streptosporangiales; family Streptosporangiaceae; genus Nonomuraea; species Nonomuraea sp. bgisy101. The sequence continues at coordinate 14,433 of NZ_JBYITD010000051.1, read as the reverse complement.
GGGCCGTGCCCCGTCGTGCATTCGCACGTCGGCGGCACGTACGTGCGCTCCTGCCGACCTGCCGTACAGGGTGACCTGCGCTCGGGTGCGGCCGACCATGCCCACGACGTACGGGTCGTCGGCGTTGAGCAGCGCGAATCCGTCGGTGGGCAGCGCCTCGACCAGTTCGCCCTTCGCGGCGGCCACGTCGGCCAGCCCGCCTCCCATTCTCACCACGTGGGCGGCGCCGACGTTGAGCACGACGCCCACGCGCGGCGGCGCAAGCTCGGTGAGGTACGTCAGATCGCCCTTGCGTCCGGCACCCATCTCCAGCACCAGGTACCGGGTCGTGGCATCGGCGCGCAGCACGGTGAGCGGCAGCCCGATCTCGTTGTTGAACGACTTGTCCGTGGCGATCGTCGGCGCGTGCCGTTCGAGCACCTGGGCCAGCAGGTCCTTGGTCGTGGTCTTGCCGACGGAACCCGTCAGGCCGATCACGGCCGGGCTGATGTGGCCGAGCATGTACCTGGCCAGCAGGCCGAGCGCAGGCTGGACGTCGGGAACCACGAGGGCGGGCACGCCGACGGGCCGGGAGGCCAGCACGGCCACGGCGCCGTCGGCGACGGCCTTGGCCGCGTAGTCGTGACCGTCGACCCGCGCGCCCACCGTCGCGACGAACAAGCCGCCCGGCACGACGTCGCGGGAGTCGACTGCCGAGGGCGCCGTCACCAGCGCCTCCGGGTGGCGGACGTCGCTCAGGTCGGCACCGAGAACCTGCGCGATCTCACTCAGCCTCATGGGGATCATGAGCCACTCCTCGTGAACGCCAGGTCGATGAGGCGTCGTAGTAGGTCGGGATACGGAACGCCGCTGGCCGCCCAAGCCTTGGCGTAGACGGAACGGGAGGTGAAGCCGGGCATGGTGTTGATCTCCAGCACATACAGGCTTCCCGCTTCCTCCTCGTACAGGAAGTCGACGCGGGACAGTCCGTAACCGTCGATCACGCGGAAAGCACGCAGTGCCAGCTCGCGCACGTCCTCGGCCACCCGCTCGGGCAGCGCGGCGGGGATCGTGGCGATGTTGCCCTGGCTGAGGTATTTGGCCTCGTAGTCGAGCCACTCGCCACTCATGTGGAGCTCGCCGGGCACCGACGCCTCTGGGGCGTCGTAGCCGCCGAGGACGCCGCAGATGAGCTCACGCGCGTTCACGCCCTGCTCGACGATGACGACCCGGTCGTAGGTGAACGCCAGCTCGATGCCCGCGCGCAACTCCGCCATGGAGGTGACACGCGAGACGCCGATAGAGGAACCCATGTTGGCTGGTTTGACGTACATCGGCCACTCGAGCGACTTCACCAGGTTCCAGGGGTCGGTTGTGGCACCCCATTCGTGCTTGGTGAACCACACGTACGGGGTGACGGGAATGTCCTCGGCCAGGAACGCGCGTCGCATCGCGACCTTGTCCATGGCCACGGCCGAGGCGAGAACGCCGCAGCCCACGTACGGGATGCCCAATGTCTCCAGGTGTCCCTGCAGGACTCCGTCCTCGCCGAACGGCCCGTGCAGGACGGGGAAGGCCACGTCGAACAGGTCTCGGCCCAGCTCCAGCGGCCACCTGCCCTGCCTGTCGATGATGAGGGCGGTGGGCTCGTACAGATCCCTCGGCAGGGCGTGGAGCACCGCCTGCGCCGACTGGAGCGACACCTCGTGCTCGGCGGACGGCCCTCCCGCCAGCACGGCCACGCGCAGGCGTTCAGTCACGATCGATCAGCCTTTCCAACGTTGAGCCCGCCGCTGTCCGCGACGGACCTGGCGAGCATCGGCTCATCGCCCGGCCGGTTCCCAGGCCATTCGCTGTCCACTTCCTGGCCAGGGCAGCCCGTGGCTAGTGGCCGAGGTATGCCTCGCGTACGCGATGGTCGGCGAGCAGTTCCCTGCCCGTGCCGGAGTGGGTGGTGCGGCCGAGGTCGATCACGTAACCCTGGTCCGCCAACGTGAGCGCCGCGAGGGCGTTCTGCTCGACCATGAGAATCGTCGTCCCCAGCTCGCGGAGCACGCCGACGGTGTCCAGAATGTGCTGGATCATGATCGGGGACAGGCCCATGGTGGGCTCGTCGAACATGAGCAGCCTCGGCCTGGCCATCATGGCCCTGCCGATCGCCAGCATCTGCTGCTCGCCACCGGAGAACAGCCCCGCCCGCTGTGCTCGCCGCTGCCCCAGGACGGGGAAGAGCTCGTACACGCGGGCCACGTCCGCCGCGATGCCGCGGTCCCTTCGCAGGTAGGCGCCCAGGAGCAGGTTCTCCTCGACGCTCATCCCGGCGAACAGCCTGCGGCCTTCGGGGCAGTGCGCGATGCCGGCGGCGAGTACGGAGTGCGCGGGCAGGCGGTGGATCGGCTCGCGCTGGAAGAGGATCTCGCCCCGGCGCGGGCGGATCAGGCCGGAGATGGTTCTGAGCGTGGTGGTCTTTCCTGCGCCGTTGGCGCCGACAAGGCAGACGATCTGCCCTTCGGCGACGGTGAAGCTGACATCTTTGACCGCTTCGATGGCGCCGTGGGCGACCGAGAGTCCGTTCACTTCGAGCATTCGGTGGTTCCCAGGTAAGCCTCGATGACCCGAGGATCGGTGCGCACGGCTTCCGGCGGGCCGCTGACCAGTATCCGTCCACGCACGAGCACGTGGACGTGGTCACAGAGGGAAAAGATGAACTTGGTGTCGTGTTCGATCACGACCACGGCGATCCCGCGGTCGCGGATGGCGCCGATCAGCGCCCGGATGGCGGTGGTCTCCGCGCCGTTCATGCCGGCGGTCGGCTCGTCCAGCATGAGCACCGCCGGGTCGCCGGCCAGCGCTCTGGCGATCTCCAGGCGGCGCTGGTCGCCGTAGGCGAGGCTGTGGGCGGGAACGTGGCCGTCGGGGTCGAGGCCGACGAAGGCCAGCTCGGCGCGGGCCCGCCCGGTCGCCTCGGCCTCGCTTCGGCGGAAGGCCGGACCGTGGAACAGGGCGCTCATCAGCCCCTGGTTGATGCGGGTGTGCCGGCCGACGAGGACGTTCTCCAGCGCCGACATGCCGGAGAAGAGCCGGATGTTCTGGAAGGTGCGCGCCACCCCGAGGCGGGCGGCCTCGGCGGGATCCGCCTCGAGCGGGCGGCCGCCGAGCAGGACGCGACCCGATGTGGGGGCGTACAGCCCGGTCAGACAGTTGAACAGCGTCGTCTTGCCCGCTCCGTTGGGCCCGATCAGACCGATGATCGCCCTGTCAGGTACGGTCAGCGTCACGCTGTCCAGCGCGACGAGCCCGCCGAAGGCCATGGAGACGCGCTCCGCGGTCAAGCTCATGACGACGACACCAACCCTTGCGGCCGGAAACGCATGATCAGGATGAGGGCGAGCCCGAAGAGCATCAGCCGGTAGTCGCTGAACTCCCGCAGCTTCTCCGGAAGCACGAACAGCAGCGAGGCGCCCACGACCGCGCCGGGCACCGTGCCCATCCCGCCGAGGACCACGGCGGCCAGCAGCGTGACGGATTCACTAAAATCGAAGCTCTCGTACCCGACCGTGCCCAGCTTGTGCGCGAAGACCGCGCCCGCGAGGCCCGCGAGCGTGGCGCCCACCAGGAAGGCTACGATCTTGGCACGTCCGGTCCGCACGCCCATGGCGCGGGCCACGTCCTCATCCTCCCTGATCGCCAGCCATGCCCGCCCCGTACGGCTGCGCCTGAGGTTGGCCAGGACCACCATCGCCCCGGCGACCATGAGCACGGAGACCATGTAATAGAGGGATCCGCCCGCAAGCCCGCCGACGGGCTCGTCGAACGCCTGGCCCAGAACAGTGATCGGCGGGATGCCGGGAATGGAGTTGGCGCCGCCGGTAAGTCCGCCGATGTCGTTCTGCGCCGCCCGGAAGAAGATCTCGCCGAACGCGAGCGTCACGATGGCCAGGTAATCCCCTCGTACGCGCAGGGTGGGCGAGCCGACCACCACGCCGAAGAAGCCGGCCGTCACCGCCCCCGCGAGGGCTGCCACCGGGAAGGGGACCGTGTGGGCCAGGTTCGCCGCGGTGAAGGCGCCGATCCCGAGGAAGGCCACGTAGCCGAGGTCGAGCAGCCCGGCCAGGCCCACCACGATGTTGAGGCCGATCGCGGTGGCCGCGTAGACCCCGATGCTGGACGCCACGGTCATCCAGTAACCCGTGCCCGCCTCGGTGAACGGCAGCATCAGTGCGCAGGCGAGCAGGACCGCCATGCTGAACACCCGGTGCCGCTCGGCCAGGGCGGCGATCCACGCGAGAACCCCGTACGAGGCCAGCACGCCGACCACGGCCAAGCCGAAGCCGCAGAACGCCAGGAACTCGGCGCCGCCGTACGGGTTGGTCGCCCGGCTCTGCCCGCCCGCAGTCAGCGTCGCCGAGACCAGCCACAGCAGGGCGGCGAAGGCGGCGAGCAGGACCGGCCAGGCCACCGCCCGGTCTGGAAGCCTCCACACCGGCGCCGGTGCGACAGTCCGGCCCGGCCACACCAGGAGGGCACCGCCGGCCAGCGTGACCGGACCGCCGATGGACAGCGTGCCGAGGACGGTGAGGAACCACACGTGCACCAGCGCGATGGCGATCACACCGACGCCCACGGGCTTGCGGGCGCGCGGGAGGATCGCGATCAGGCCCAGCAGGACCAGATGCAGGCGGAACCCGGTGACCAGGTGCGGGGCGTCGAAGAACTGCAGCGTGGCCCGGTCGGGGTAGGCTCCGCCGGGTAGTACGACGCCGGCCCAGGGAAGCAGGGCCCCCGCCACCACGAGCGCGGCGCCCGCTGCCGGACGGGAATTCCACGCTCGACGCGATCCGCGCCCGCCGTCGTGGAGTTTCCGGTCGTCGGAGACCGGGAGAACCTCCGAACTGCGGAGTTGGAGACCCTCTGGTGTCATGCCCGCACCCCTTCCGGCCGACCGAGGAATCCTTGGGGACGGAACATGAGCACCAGGATCAGCAGCACGAAGACCCAGGCGTAGTCGTACTGGGCCCCGCCCCAGGCGTACTGTCCGGCCAGCGACTTCACCATGCCGATGCAGAAGGCGCCGAGCATGGCGCCCCGGATGCTGCCGATGCCGCCCAGCACAGCCGCCGTGAAGGCGAAAATGCCGTTCTGGAAGCCCATCGCGGTGTCGATCTGGCCGTAGTGGATGCCGTACAGCACGGCGCCGAGCCCCGCCAGCACCGCACCCAGGACGAACGTCGCCAAGATCACCCGGTTGAGGTCGATCCCCATCAGGCGGGCGGTGTCCGCGTCCTCGGCAACGGCCCGCATGGCCCGGCCGAGCCGCGAACGCTCCACGTACAAGTGGAGCGCCGCGGCCAGCAGCGGAGAAACGGCCACGGCCAGCACCCCGGTCCACAGCACGATCGTCGATCCCACGACGAGCTGGGAGTCGAAGAAGACCCGGGGAAACGGCAGCGGCGCGGTGGCGCCCGGGTAGAACACCCGGACCACCTCCTGCAGCAGGATGGACACGCCGAGCGCGGTGATCAGCGGTGCCAGCCTGTGCGCGTCCCGCAGCGGCCGATAGGCCAGCCGCTCCATCAGGACCGCGACGGTCACCGACGCGGCGACCGCCGCCACGCAGAGCACCGGCAGCGCCACGTACCAGGGGACCCCGTCGGGCAAAAGGTACACGGAGGTGAAGTGGGCGCCGAAGGCGCCGGCCATGAACACCTCACCATGAGCGAAGTTGATCAGCTTGATGATGCCGTAGACCATGGTGTAACCGAGCGCGATCAATCCGATCAACGCGCCGAGCACCAGACCGTTGACAATCTGCTGGGCCAGGGTCGCCACAGGTCACTTCGCCTCGAACTGGCCGCTCTCGACGTCCTTCCAGTCACCGTTGGTGACCTTGTAGACCGTGAACAGCTTGTTCTTGCTGTCGCCGTACTCGTCGAAGCCGACCACGCCGTTGGCGCCCTGGTCGGTCGAGTACGCCTGGACCTCCTTCACCAGCGCGGTGCGCTGCTCGGGCGCGCCCGTCCAGGCGCCGTTCGCGGTCACCTCGCCGATCGAGAAGACGAGCACGTTGGCCGCGTCGTAGGCGAAGGCGCCGAAGCCGCCATAACCCTCGGCGAAGTTCCTCTTCTTGTACGCTTCGACGAACGCCGCCCCGGTGGACAGCTTGTCGATGGGCGCGCCGACCGAGGCCGCGATGTCCCCGTCTCTGCCGCCCAGCGCGATGAACTGGGCGTCGAACAGGCCGTCGTTGCCCGACATGGGCACGTTCAGCCCGAGGTCCTTGGCCTGCTTGGCGAGCGGGCCGCCGATGGAGTAGTCGGTGCCGGTGAAGATCGCGTCCGGCCGCAGAGATTTGATCTTGGTCAGGACGCTGGAGAAGTCGCTGTCGTTCTCGTTGACCTTCTCACGGCCGACGATCGTGGCGCCCAGCTTCTCGGCCTCCTTGGCGAACTCCGTCGCCATGTTCTCCGCGACCGCCTTGCCGTCTGTGACGATCGCGATCCGCCTCATACCCTCGCCCCCCACCAGGTAGCGGGCATTGAACGGGCCCTGCAGATCATCGGTGCCGACGACGCGGAAGTAGTTGTCGTACTGCCGCTTGGGCGCGGTGGCGTATTCGGCACCCCTGGTCAGCGCCGGGTCGGTGTTGCCGGGCGAGATCTGCACCAGCTTGGTCGAGGCGATCTTCGGCTGGATCGCTCGGGCCACCCCGGAGTTGTAGGAGCCCACGATGCCGACGACGTTCGCGTCGTCCGCGAAGCGCTGAGCCGCCGCCGCGCCCTTGTCCGGGTTCGCCTCGTCGTCCTGGGCGTCCATCTTGAGCTGGTACCCCTTGACCGCACACGTCGTGTTGGCCTGATCGACCGCGAGCTGCACGGAGTTGCGGATGCCCAGCCCGATCGCCGAGAGCTTGCCCGACATAGGGGCGATCACGCCGATGACCAGCGTGCCCTTGCTCGTATCGCAACCGCCGGTGCCCCCTGCGACCTCGGTCTTGCCCCCTCCGCACGCGCTGGTCGCCATCGCCGCGCCGATGGCCAACAGGCTCGACAGTACGGCGGTGCTCTTGCTTCTCAACGGAAACTCCTTGCCTTCAGTGGTGACTCGCGCTTCAGACCGGAGGCAAGCTATGGTCCCTAACCGACCATTTGACAGCTCAATCGCTGGCCGGTAACTGTCCAGCTCCGCCACCTCCGCGGGCCCGGTTTCGCTGCTGAAACCGATCCTGGGTTGAGTTCGAGCCAGATGCCTGCCGGCGATCCGGCGGCAACTGTGCGGGCCGGCGCCCTTGCGCGACGCCGGCGCCTCAGGCAGTTCAGCGGGTGAGGAGGTCTCGAAGAGCCTTGGCAATGACGGAGGGCGCTTCCTCGGCCATGAAGTGGCCGGAGGTGACGGTGACGTGCCGCAGGTCTGGCGCCCAGGCGCCCCACAGGGCCGCCGCGTCGAAGCCGAGGACGGCGCCCCAGTCCTGCTGGAGTACGGTGACCGGCATCCGCAGCCGGTTGCCGGCCGCCCGGTCGGCCTGGTCATGGTCGACGTCGATGCCGGCCGAGGCGCGGTAGTCGGCCACGATCGAGGGCACCGCTTCGCGGCAGGCCTCCAGGTAGGCGGCGCGAATGTCGGCGGGGATCGCATGCGGGTCGTTGGTCCAGATGTCGAGGAAATGACCGAAGAATGCGTCCGGGCTGGCGCCGATCAGCTGCTCGGGCAGGCCCTGGGGCTGGGCCATCAGGTAGAGGTGGAAGCCGATGGCGGCGCTCGTGCCGTGCAGCACCTCCCACATGTCCAGGGTCGGCAGCACGTCGAGGGCGGCCAGATGGGTGATCGTCTCGGCGTGGTCGAGTCCGGCGCGGAAGGCGACCAGGGCTCCTCGGTCGTGTCCGGCCAGGGCGAAGCGCTCATGACCCAGCGCGCGGGCCAGGGCGACGATGTCGTCGAGGTGAGGTGCCCCTGATCTTCCGGACACGGTGCCAAGTAAGGTGCTGAGTAGTCTGGAAGGAAGGGGCCGTGGCGGGCAAGAACTATTCAGAGGAGTTCAAGGGCGAGGTCGTAAAGGCCTGTGGGTGCTAAGAACTCGGCTACCCTACGCGACCTGCGCGTATTCGTGGATCAGCCCTCCGAGGCGGTCACGCCGGATGACCTTGATATCGTCCTCGATCGGGTCGGGAAGGGCTCGTAGCGGAGCGGCCCGGCCCAGGGAGCGATGCGGGCGAGGCTCATTGAAATGGGCCTCGTAGGTCGCCAGCACGCGCCGCAAGTGGCGGGCGTTGACGATGAGAATCCGATCAAGGAGCTCTCGGCGCAAGCCGCCGATCCACCGCTCGGCGAACGCGTTGGCCCGTGGAGCCCGAGGTGGCGTCTTGAGGATACCGATGCCCTCGGCCGTGAAGACGTCGTCGAACATCGTGGTGAACTTCGCATCCCGATCGCGGATGAGAAACCTGAACCCCTCCGCCCTGTCCCCCAGCTCGATCACCAGGTTCCTGGCCTGCTGCGCAACCCACGACCCGGTCGGATGCTCGGTGACGCCGAGGACGTGTAGCCGGCGGGTGCTGAGCTCCATGACGACCAGGCAATAAAGGCGCTTTTAACAGCACGGTGTCGCAATGGAAGAAATCGCACGCCAAGATCCCCGTAGCTTGAGCACGCAGGAATTCACTCCAGGTCGGTCCCACGCGTCGCGGCGCCGGGTCGATGCCGGCCTTCTTCACGATGAGCCACACCGTGGATGCTCCCACCCGGTAGCCCAGAGCAGCGAGTTCGCCGGCGATCCGCCGGTAACCCCACAGCGGATTCTCCCGGGCCAGACGAAGTAACAAGGCCCGGATGGAGGCGCGGGTGGGAGGCCGACCCTGGGCGCGGCGTTTGAAGGTCCAGCGCCGCCGTACCAGATCGGCGTGCCGGCGCAGCAGCATGCCCAGCGTCACGAACAACCGCCGACGACCGGCTGGAGACAGCAGCCGCGCCAGCGCGCTGATCACCGCACGATCCGCCCACGACGGCCGGGGCCTTGCCACCTGCCGACGCAACACCGCGAGCTGATGACGCAAGACGAGGATCTCCGCGTCTTTCGACCTCTGCGAACGACCCAGCAGCACCACCCAACCCGCGAGTTGGACGAAGATCAGATAGAGCAGCCGCAACGCCATAGACAGCGATCACGCCTGCAGGAACGGGAACGCCAAATCTCAGGTCAGCCCCGACGGCCGAGTTTCGGGCACCCACAAGTTCGTCGAGGAGGGCCGTTACTCAGGACGAAAAGGGATCAAGGGATCACAAGGACTCCACAGGGGACGCGTCCCGTCGTCCCGACTACCAGCCCTAATGACGGAAGGGCGCTTATCAGACACAAAGACGATCTTTACTGTGCCTTTACAACATGCCATGATCGCCTCGTTTTGTCCGATTAGACGCGAAAGGGTATATGTGAAACGCACTCGCACGTCCGGCTTATCAGCCGCGACGCGTCGCCGAGGCTCCATCCTGGCAACCTTCGCACTCTCGGCTTCGCTCCTTGCGCCATCGGCGATCGCCGAACCCACGCCGACTGCGACGGCAACCACACCATCGAACACATCTCACACCCCAAACCCGGTGGACGCCGCCAAGGCCGAGGCCCAGCGCACCGAGAAGGAGGTGGAGATCCCCAGCCTGCACACCGAGAACATGACCACCGTCGCCATGCCTGGCGGTAAGACGGTTCGAACCTATGTTTCGAGCTCCATCGTCCGCGTCCACCGCGACGGCGCCTGGCACAAGGTCGATCCAACGCTGGTCGTGGAGAACGGCGTCGTCAAACCCCGGATGACCAAGCTGGACCTCCGACTATCCAATGGCGGCAGCGATGTTCCTCTGCTGACCGCCAAGGGCGACTCCCTTGGGGTCAAAGAAGGCCAGCCTGGCGAGATCAGAATCGCCGCGCCCGGCAAGCTGCCCGTACCGGAGCTGTCCGGCAACACGGCCACCTACAGCTCCGCTTACGGTCGCAACGTCGACCTGGTCGTGATCGCGACCCCCGAGGGCTATCAGCACCAGATCGTGATCCGTGAGCGGCCTGGCAAGCCGCTCAAGCTTCCCGTGCCGATCGACCCGCCCTCCGGCATGCGGCTGGGCAAGTCCTCCGGCGGCAAGCCTGCCGCCCTCGCTGACGGTAAGAAGGTCGCCGACCTATCGACGCTGCCGGTCCTGGATGCCAAGGCGATGGCCGCACCGGGTACCGGTAAGGCCGGTACCGCGACCGCTGCCCTCACTGGTAGCGGCGACAATTCCAGTCTCGTCCTCACACCGGACGCCACGTTCCTGGCCGACCCGGCCGTGACCTACCCGGTGACGGTGGCCGCCGGTAACCCGACCCCCTGGCACGGGGCCGGTGCTCCCGACGACACCTTCATCGCCAACGGCGGCAACTACGTCAATGGCAGCTACTCCGCGAACTCGGCCGCTTTGTTCGCCGGGCGACGGGACGGCTACAACTACCGTTCCTACCTGAAGTTCAATCTCTCCGGCGCACCGTTCTTCGGCCGGCAGATCCTGGACGCCAACATCATCCTGTGGAACTACCTTTCCCACCAGTGTGGCTCCAACGTCGGCGACATCTCCATGCATCGCATCGCCAGTAGCTGGACTGTCAACACGCTGACCTGGTCCAACCAGCCGCTCGCCGTGGCGGATGGCCACGTGATCAATCCCCATGGCCTCGACCAGAGCTGTTCAGGCTGGATGGACGAGGGTGAACTCTGGTATTCCATCGAGGAGATCACCCAAGCTTGGGCGGACGGACAGCCCAACCACGGGGTGATGATCCGCGCGGTAGGCGAATCCGGTGCGAACAACTGGCGACAGTACCTGTCCGGCAACTGGGCGGGCGGCTCCGACGGCAGCCATCACCCCTACTTCTTCGTCGAATATGAGGCTCCAGACCCCTCGATTGGCGCCGTTGGATGGTTCGCGCCAGACGAAGCCGGAATGGAAAATCGCGCTGATATCGAAAGGTATGCAGCCAATCCATCTGCGGTAGGTGCCACGGATGCTGAACCGGTAGTACCCTCCCTCTCGGATGTGGAGGCCATCGAGGCGCGAGATACGGTCGGTCACGCTGACACTGAGCTTCCGGTAATCGACGCGATCGAAGAAGATCCCGACGATCCTTCTCCAGATCCTGATGCACTCGCACCCGCTGTCATATCAACGGAGCCAAACGCAAGCGCAACGTCCGTACCCAGAAACACGGCAATCCGAGTTAAATTCAGTGAAGCAACGACAGAAGCTCACATCGTAGTCAAGGACTCTGCAGGTGCGAACGTAGCCACACAGTCCTCAACCCAGGATAACGGTCGTATTCGGATCGAGACCCCTCTAAGCATTCTAGCCCCAAGCGCTACCTACACAGTCGAAGTGAGCGGCGCCAAGGACGCGGCTGGCAACACTATGACAGTTCCGCATCAGTGGAGCTTCATGACAAGTGCAGCTGTCTCCACGATGGGCCTGGTCGCAGCCTATGGCCTGAATGAAGCTTCGGGTGCAAGTGTTCCTGACTCTTCTGGAAACGGGAATTCGGGCACAATGAGTGGGGCTTCGTGGGTTCCAGGAAAATACGGGCGTGGACTCTCGTTCTCGGGACTATCTGAAAGCTGGGTCACGGTAGGCGCCAGCGACTCCCTGAAGCTCAGCCAAGGAATGACGCTTTCGGCATGGGTGAATCCCACTGACCTCTCCAGCTATCGCACCGTGGCCATGAAAGATCACACAGCCGGATCCGCGTATGGGCTATACGCATCCAACGGGGAAAAACCGTCTGCGTGGATGCTGTCAGGCGGCGCAAGTGAGCATCATATTGTAAACGGTGGGTCTACGCTGCCTCTGAATAGCTGGAGCCATCTAGCAGTTACATACGATGGGGCGATTTCTCGGCTCTACGTCAACGGCCTGGAAGCAGGACAATTGACAATGTCGGGAAACCTAGCGGATGATGGCGGGGATCTTCACATCGGTGGCAACACCCGCTGGGGTGAGTTCTTCAATGGGATCATTGACGAGGTTCGCATCTACGATAGGGCGCAAACTTCGGATGAGATCCAAGCGGACATGAATATCCCTGTTAGCACGCCGACGCAGGCGAGCACCTCACTGAATACGGCAGCAACTCTCGCAGGCATTCCCGAGGCTGAGAACGTTCCGCCTAAAGCTGGAGGTGCTTTTGAGCGGATGACTCCACAGAAATGCGCCGAGCAGAGGGCACTCGCCGGTCGTGGCGTCGGCTGGGTCATGAATCACTACTCATGGTGCCAGATAGGGAAGGTCGTCGCGGCTGTCGATCACGGGCTCCAGTTCGAACGCTACATGGCCGATGTGATGCTAATCGGCTACACCTTTACTGGCGTCGGAGGACGCGACAGGAGCAAGGGGGAGACGTCTCGAGATTTAGTTGTCGAGGCATATGTCTACAATCACAACGTCTACGGCACAATGCCGCCGACCAAGACCATGGTTCTGAAAATGGGAATTGGGAACAACCCGCGATGCGAGAGTGTTTCCACGTGGAACGGACAGCCGTGGTCCAACCAGAAGCAAGCGCTAATTAGCAGCTGGGTAGCCAACGGCCGCGCCACGTTCCGATTCAAGTGCGATCCCGCCAAAGCTTCCGAAAAGAGGCCTATTCGTTGGCAGGAACCTAATGCGCAGGGAAACACCTGGGAGGAGGTGGACAACCTCGAAAAGGTATCGAACGGGACCTTCCAGGCATGGGTAGACTTCCCTGACTGGCCAAACACCCGCGGGTATCGATACGTCATGGCCAATAAGGATATTCAAGGTTTCAAGGGAAATATTATTCGCTGCGATACCGCTGAATACATCAAAGCCATTGGCGGATGTACGTTCTATCTGACCAAGCCGGCGATTAAGTGGTCCTATACAGCGCAGGCTTCCAAGCGGCTTCTAGAAATGAAGCAAGCCTACCAGCACTACTGGAACGCCTGCACTGACCCGGACGGGGAGACCTGGCCGGACAACCCGGATAAGCTAATACGAGGCTGCGACGTTCCCGGGAGCTCAATTCCATACGATCATCTGTATATGCAGCGAGTCGCGAAAGCCGAAGCCGATTCGAACCACACCAAGACCACGCCGATCTGCAAGTCTATGTTCGGTGAATATCCGAGCCTCGGCAAGGAGTGCGACGAATTCCCCTTCGCCTCAACACGCGAGCGTACGAACGGACCCAATACTAAAAAGTGGTCGTTCTGTCCTATTATAGCCAAGCATAATAGTGACGCAGGCCTGGCGCTCGAGGCTTTTTACCAAAAAGATCGAGTGCTCACAGGAGATCTATTCTCCAATCGCTTCGACCAAAAGTACGATGAGCCTATCTCTAGGGAAGATCTCTGTGGGGAATCGGCTTACTAGAAGGTGAATGCCGTGATAGGGTGCAGGTGCTTGTTTCATCCGCACCCTATCATGGAGTGGGCTGCATGGATATAGATGACATTCTCGATCACTACGAGACGCTCCTGACTGAGCATGAATGGCTTCTGTGGGTTCCTGCGAGCTGGAGTGTTGTACGCCCCACAGGGGGCGTCTTGGAGTTGGAAGAGGTCGCTAGACGGGTTGCGCGTGATTGCGCATATCACTTCGAGTATCTTCCCGCACGAGAGGCTTCGGATCTTGTAGAGGATCCATGTTTGTTGATCCAACAGCTTCCATGGGGCTACTGGTTCCTGGACACGAATGACATAGCCGGTACGCAGCGCAAGCTCCTTGGGGATCTTGGAACACAAGCCCAATTCTGGTCGGTAGGCTGGCTGCAGGCCTCTCGCGGATACGAATTCATTTACGCCGAGCGGGGGCAAGAGAGGGTTCGCCGAAGCGACTTTAGATCACCCCTTGATGCAACTCCAGATGTCCCTCAATCGCTTGCGGCAAGTATGGATATTGTGAGATCCGCCTGGATTGTTAAGCCCCGACGGTATATCGAAGCTGGGATCTTGTCTGTCATTACGCTCGAAACTAGTGCGATACTTGAGTCGGACTGGTTTTATGAAGATCAGCTGACCTTGGTTTGTAGCGGACTATAGATTGTTCCAGGCACGTGTGCCAGCGACTTGTGAGTCAGGTTTCTTTGCGAAGGGTCTGGGGCGCGGTGTACCGCATCAAAAACTCATTACATCGGGCTTGAGCTGGAAGTTCTCTGGAGTGGTTACGCTCGGTACATGCCAGGTCAGAGCAAGTCGGCACCTACACGTCGATGAGTGTCTCGCGGTTGGCGCTGGTGAGCTGACGGATGTGGGCTCCATTGGAGGGATCTGTCATCCGCTGACGGATTGGCTGACGCCTGGCCAACGAACACCCCAAAACGGCCCAGCTGACAACCGGCCTCGAACAACCCGAGACGAACCCCACCTGCCCTGGCAAGAAAAGGCAAACCGCACTCTGCGCGCCCCCATCTCTGCACCAGACACG
>NZ_JBYITD010000050.1:0-63665 GCF_057708945.1 Nonomuraea sp. bgisy101 | reverse complement strand
CTTCGGGACAACCCCTTAAACGTACTCCCGCATCCGATTCCTGTCGAACCGGACCCACCAGCAGACATGACGACAACCGGTGTGGATGTACTGGAGAAGAGGTTCCCCCGGACAGCCGACGATGATCGCCGACTGGGTGGGACTGGTGAACTCTATGTACGACTCCGCCAACCGTCAAATCAACGCACCGGCGTACCGGAAAATCCGTCATGACCTCATAGAACGCGCGTCACCGCTGCGCGGGCGCAATTCAGCGGCCGGTTCCGGGGGCAGGCGGATCTGCCTGTCGTCGAACAGGGCGAGTTCTCCGGCGTCCGGAGCCTCGAACAGCGCGGCGTACCGGGTCATGAGTTCGCGGGTGATGGAAGCGGTGTGCGCGGCGCCCTCGGCGGTACGGGCCTCCACCCTGCGGCACAGCTCCTCGAAGGGGACATCCAGGTAGTGGAGCTCGACCCCCACGCCAAGAGCCTGGGCGGCGAGCCGCTTCTCGTCCCGCTCGCCGCGCGTCCAGAAGCCGTACTCGAGGATCACGCTCTGATCGAGAGCCAGCAGCTCCCGCGCGTGCCGCCAGAGCTGTCGTTCGAGCAGGTCGCGCGCCTGCTCATCGAAGAGGTCGATGCCGAGCCCCGCCATCCACTCGTCGGGGCACAGCCGTACGGCGGGCAGGTCCGCGGCCAGCCGCCTGGCGAGAGTGGTCTTCCCCGCACCCGGCAGACCGCAGAGGAGGATCAGCCGTCCAGGCCGGTCCTTCGACTGGTGCACGCGTCCTCCGCTCACTCGCCCGCCGCCCGATCGCGGGCGTCTCCCGCTGACCGCCCGAACGAGGGCATCCCTCCCGCCGACCGCCCCGGTCGATCGCAGCCACCACCGGCCTCCGCCCGAACGAGGGCATCCCTCCCGCCGGCCGCCCCGGTCGATCGCAGGCACCACCGGCCTTAGCCCGATCGTGGGGCACTCGCCTCTCGACGGCCACCCCGATCGCAGGCGCCACCCGCCGCCCCGGTCGCGGGGTTCTCCCAGGAACCTCCGTTCACCGGCCGGAGCGACGCCGCCCCAGAGCACGTGAGCAGCCGATTCCCCCACCCCCGTCAGTGAGGGCCCGCGGTGAGGGGCGGCCCGTGCACCCTCGAGCGCCGTCGGCTGGGAACGTCGTGGCGAGCCTCTCAGGGATCCAGGCGGAGGGACCACCCAATAAACGGTGGCTCGTAGGCTTTGCGGGTGGATCTCGAGGGTGAGCTGTCGCGAATGGCCGGCGAGTACGGCGGGGCCGGGGAGCCGACCCGGCATGAGACGAGGAGCGACGTCGTCGTCGTCCGGCGCGGTGAGGTCGTGGTCAAGGCGCATTCGGCCAGGGATGAGCAGGCTCCCCTGCGGCTGAGGCTCAAAGCCTCGGCGTCTGCCGCGTTGACGGGGGTGATGCTGCCCCCGCTGGACCGTGAAGTGCGGACGGTATGTGGAAGATCGGTGACCGTATGGCCCGCCGGTACGCCGGTCGGGCGCGACGACCCTGACGCCGCTCCATGGGAGGAGGGCGCGCGGCTGCTTGCGCGGCTGCATGCCGTACCTCTGACCATGGTGCCGCCGCTGCCCGAGGCCGGTGGGCCGGAGCGGATGGCGCGGGCGGTCACCGGCATGCCGGGAGACGGAGCGGCTCAGCGAGTGGTACGGCAGGCGTTCGCGGCGCTGCCCGAACCCGAGCCCGTTCCCCGGCTGCTCACCCACGGCGACTGGCATCTGGGACAGCTCGTGCACCGCTCCGATCGATGGCTGCTGATCGACGTGGACGACCTCGGAGTCGGCGACCCGGCGTGGGACCTGGCCAGGCCTGCGGCGTGGTTCGCCGCGGGCCTGCTCGACGCGGACACCTGGGGCCGGTTTCTGAACGCCTACCTGGCTTCCGGCGGGCCGGCGCTCGATCCTCACGACCCATGGGCACGGCTGGACATCCCGGCCAGAGCGGTCACCGTGCAGCTCGCCGCTGTGGCCGTCGGCCATGCGCACAGGGAAGACCGGGAACTGGACGAGGTAGAACAATCGTTGGTCCAGTCGTGCGGCAGGATTGTCGGCCTCAAACAAGGCTGACATAGTGGCGCACGCAAGACAGAGTTACATCCCGCCAAAGGGCAAGGAGATCAAGCCAGATGCAGTGCCCCAAGTGCCGCGGCAATATGCGGACATATGAGCGCAACGGGGTCCACATCGAGCAGTGCGAGAACTGCCGAGGGATCTTCCTGGACTACGGCGAGCTGGAGACGCTGACTCGCATGGAGTCCCAGTACCACACCCCGCCCGCCGCGCCTCCGCCCCCCGCGCACGGGGCCCCGGCGTGGGGCGCCCCCGCCCCGCACTACGGTGGCGGGCACTACGGCCACCGGCGCAGGCACGACAGCTTCCTCGGGATGCTGTTCTCCTCCTGACCTCGATGGGGCAGGGCCGCGACCTCGTTCCGCGAGGGCCGCGGCCCTTCCGCATTTCCACGACCCGATGGACCGGACACGTTCCGCCGAGCCGATGGCGTGAAGACGCTCCGGCCGACGGCGCGGACACGTCGCCCCCCGCCCGCGACGCGGACACGTTTCCGCAGGCCGACAGCACGGGCTCCGCGGACCAATGGTGCGGACACGTTTCCACGGGCCCACAGTGCGGACACGTTTCCGCGGGCCGATGGTGCGGACACGGAAGGCGGACACGCAGAGGTCAGGCGGTCAGCCAGGGAAGGAGCCGGGGTCGACTTCGGTCGTGGGAGCGTTTCCGCCGGTGACCGAGTGGAGCGTCACGCGCCAGTCGTGCCACCGGATCTGCGTCGCCGTGTAGGTCGTCCTGAACCGCACCGGCTTCTCGAACCGCTCGAAGCTGCACGACCGGGTGAACGCCTTCCCGTCCCAGTCCACCCCGTGCGTGAAGAAGATCTCGTACGTTCCGTCCCGCACGCCTTTCACCTTGAACGTCGACTGCTTCCGCACGAAGACGGTGAACGCCTTGCCCTTCCCGCGCAGCACGGTCACCACCGCGTCTCTCGACCCGCCGTTGTCGATCAGCAGGGAGCTGCGGCCGTTGAGCCGCTCCGAGCGCAGGAACCGCCCGTTGGCCGGCCGCCGGGTCTGCTTCTTGCCCGCCTTGACCGGCACCACGTCGGCCGGGTAGTCGCCGAGCGCCTTCAACGACCTTCCCGCCTGGTCCATGGCCTGCAGCTTGTCCGCCACGTCGCTGAAGACGCCACCTGCCGTGCAGATGTCCCTTCCCCCCACCTTGCCGAGTGTCATTCCCAGCTCGGTGGTGAAGTTCTGGAGGCTGGCCACGTACGTCTCGTGCTGGACTCTGGCCTCGACGGGCGGTGCGAGTGCGGACAGGGCGTCGGCGGCGCCGCGGAGGGTCTCTTCGGCACGTTCCATACGATCATTGAGCGTCTTGATCGTTTTGGCGGAGGACACCGAGGCGAGAGCTCCGCGCACCTTCGCGCGCTGCTCGCTCAGCGCGTCGCGGTAGGCGTCGGCCGTGAGAGCGGGCGCGCTGCTCGTGGATGTCGCGACTCCCGGGGAGGTCTCCGCGGGCCCCTGAGCGGTGGCGGTGCACGCGGTCAGGGTGAGCATCGCCAGGCCGAGCGCGCAGGAGATCAACCGGGGGGCAACCATCTGCCACACTATCGCCCGGCTGATCCCCTGCCGTCAATTACGATTCGGTCAGACCGCTGTCCCGATCCTGCTGGAGCCATCGGGTGATCCCGAGCCCCCGCAGGAACGGCAGATCGTGGCTGGCCACGATCAGCGCGCCCTGGTAGGCGGCCAGCGCCTGCGACAGCTGCTCGACGCTCTTCAGGTCGAGGTTGTTGGTCGGCTCGTCCAACAGGAGCAGCTGTGGCGGCGGGTCGGCCGACAGAAGCGCCGCCAGCGCCGCCCTGAACCGTTCGCCGCCCGACAGCGTGCCGACCGGCTGCTCGGCCCGCGCGCCCCTGAAGAGGAAGCGCGCGAGGCGCGCGCGCACCTCGTTGACCGAGGCGCCCGGTGCGTGCGCGCGCACGTTGTCGACCACGCTGAGCCTCCCGTCCAGGATGTCGAGCCGCTGCGGAAGGTAGCCGGCCGGAACCTGCGCCCCCGCCGCCATGATGGCCTCGAGCAGGGTGGTCTTGCCGGACCCGTTCGGGCCGAGCAGCGCGATCCTTTCCGGCCCGCGCACCTCCAGACGTCCGACGGAGCCTTCGGTACGGCTCGCCGTATCGAAGGACAGGACGACGCGCCCCGCGGGGACCGCGGTCTCCGGCAGTGAGATGCGGATCCCGGTGTCGTCACGCACGGCCTGCGCGGCCTCGTTCAGCCGCTCGCGTGCCTGCTCCAGCTTCTCCTCGTGCATGATGCGGTGCTTGCCCGCCGATACCTGGGCCTCGCGCTTGCGCGCCTGCATGATGATCTTCGGTTCGCGCTTGCGCGCGTACATCTTGTCGGCGTAGCGCTCCCTCCGGGCGAGCTTGACTCTGGCCTCGACGAGTTCGCGCCTCTGCTTGCGCAGGTCGGCCTCGGCGACCCTGACCATCCGCTCTGCGGCCTCCTGCTCGGCCGCGAGCATCCGCTCGTAGTCGGTCAGGTTGCCGCCGTAGACGCGCACGGCGCCGTCGCGCAGCTCGGCGACCTGGTCGACCAGGTCGAGCAGGTGCCTGTCGTGGCTGACGACCACCAGCACTCCCGGCCAGGCGGAGACGGCCGCGTGGAGCCGCTGCCGCGCGTCGAGGTCGAGGTTGTTGGTGGGCTCGTCGAGCAGCAGCACGTCGGGCCGGTGGAGGAACTGGGCGGCCAGCCCCACCATGACGGTCTCGCCGCCGGACAGCGTCGCGACCGTGCGGTCCAGCCCGACGTGGCCGAGGCCGAGCGTCGACAGCTGGGCGACCGCCCGTTCCTCCACGTCCCAGTCGTCGCCGACGGCGGTGAAGTGCTCCTCCCGCACGTCGCCCGCCTCGATGGCGTGCAGCGCGGCCCTGGTCGCGCTGATGCCGAGCAGGTCGGAGACCGTGAGCTCACCGCGCAACGGCAGGTTCTGTGGCAGGTGGCCGACCTGCCCCGCGACGCTGACCGAGCCGGACCGGGGGCGCAACTCCCCCGCGATGATCTTGAGCAGGGTGGACTTGCCCGACCCGTTGGCGCCGATCAGGCCGGTGCGCCCGGCCGGGAAGGCGGCGTCGAGCCCGTCGAGCACTCGGGTGCCGTCGGGCCAGGTGTAGGAGACATGGTCGATCACAACGGAAAATGACATAGAGGAGCTCCCGTCAGAAAGTCGAATTTCATGACTTGGCGGGAACCACCGCGAAGACGCCCGAGGTCCAGGTGCGCACGTGCCCACGACAGGGCGAGACGGCGCGGTGCCCGCGACCTCAGAACTCCACGTCAACAGCCTCCACGGCTCGGTGATGCGACCGGGTCACCGTACCCGGGCTCACGATCCTGCGCAAGGGTTCGCGCCCGATGCGCCGCGACGTTGACGCGGTTGGCGCACGCCAGCGAGCAGAACCTGCGCCGCCCGTTGCGTGAGGTGTCGACGTAGACGGTCCGGCAGCCGTTTCTGTCGCAGCGACCGAGGCGGCGGCCGTCCGAGAAGCAGATGGCCATGGCGAGCCCGCCCGCCGTGGTGTCCTTGGCCCGCGCGACGATGTCGGCGCCGAGGGCGAAGAAGTGCAGGTGCGGCCTGCGGCCGTCGTGCGCGCTGATGTACGGGGTGGCCGCCGTGATCGCCAGCAGGTCGTTGACGAGGGCGATCTGGGCGTCCTGGTCCGTCTCGCCGAAGACGGGGTCGAGCCTTCTCGCCCACCTGCCGAGCTCGTCGGCCTGGTCGGGCGTGAGGTCGGCGCGCAGCATCTCGTTCCTGGTCAGCAGCGGGGTGATCGCCTCGGGGGTGAAGACGGAGGCGTTGACCAGGTCCGCCGACAGAGCGGCGCCGTTGCCGCCGTAAGCGTTGAAATGCATAAGGGCATTACATCAGATTGGAGGCATGCATTCCATGACGCTCATCTCGTCCCACGTGACGTCGGATGGCGTGATCTCCTACCTGCGTTGCGAGTGCGGCGCGTGGGAGGTGCGCACGGCCGATCACGAGAACGTCGCGACCACTCCGGCTCAACGGGTGATCACCGTGTGAAGATCGTGACCACTGGTGAGGGAACCGCCGAAGGTAACTGATCCTGACCATCGACTGACACACCGCATTCGGCCTAGAGTGCGCACCAAGTCGTCCCCCTCACCGGAGGTCAGGAATGTCCAGCATTCCCGCTCTGTTGCGCGATCGGATCAAGGCCACCCCCGACGCCGAGGCCTATCGTCACCCAGCGGGCACCGGATGGGAATCGCTCACATGGGCTCAGGTGGGCGAGCGGGTGCGCCCGCTGGCGCTGGGCCTGGCCGAACTCGGCGCCTCCGCCGAGGCCAGGGTGTCCATCCTCTGCTCGACGAGGCTGGAGTGGGTGCTCACCGACCTGGCCGTGCTGTCCACGGGGGCGGCCACCACGACGATCTACCCCTCCAACACCGCCGCCGAGTGCGCGTACGTCATCAACGACTCCGGCAGCACGCTGGTCATCGCGGAGAACGACGACCAGGTCGCGAAGCTGGCCTCCGTCCGCAAGGACCTGCCCGGCGTCCGCCACGTCGTCGTCATCGACGGCACCGCGAGCGAGGACGGCTGGGTCGTCCCGATCGACCAGGTTCGCGCCGAAGGCGACTACGACGCCATGATCGACGTGATCAAGCCGGAGGATCTGGCCACGCTCATCTACACCTCGGGCACCACCGGCAGGCCCAAGGGCGTGGAGCTGACCCACGACAACTGGCTGTACGCCGCGGACGCCGTCCGCAAGATCGATCTGATCGGCCCCGACGACCTGCACTTCCTGTGGCTGCCGCTGTCGCACTCGTTCGGCAAGCTCCTCGAGGTCGTGATGATCGACATCGGCGTGCCGACGGCGATCGACGGCCGCCTCGACAAGATCGCCGAGAACCTGGGCGAGCTGAAGCCGACGTTCATGGCCGCCGCGCCGCGCATCTTCGAGAAGATCCACAACACGGTCGCCGCGACGGTCATACGCGAGGGCGGCGCGAAACTGCGGATCTTCAACTGGGCCAAGAGGACGGGCATCAGGGTCAGCAGGGCCCGCCAGCGTGGCGCCGCGCTCCCGCTGACCACGCGCCTGGAGTACGCGCTGGCCGACCGCCTGGTGTTCGCCAAGCTCCGGGGACGCTTCGGCGGGCGCATCCGCTACTTCATCTCGGGTGCCGCCCCTCTCTCCCAGGACGTCGCCGAGTTCTTCGACGGCGCGGGGCTGACGATCCTCGAGGGGTACGGTCTGACCGAGTCGTCGGCGGGCAGCTTCCTCACCAGGCCGGACAGCGTCCGCCTGGGGACGGTCGGGCCGCCGCTGCCCGGCACCGAGGTCCGCATCGCCGAGGACGGCGAGATCCTCATCGGCGGGCGCGGCATCATGCGCGGCTACCACGGGCTCGCGGAGGAGACCGCCGAGACGCTCGAGGACGGCTGGCTGCACACCGGCGACATCGGTGAACTCGACGAGGCGGGGCGGCTGCGCATCACCGACAGGAAGAAGGAGCTGATCAAGACCTCGGGCGGGAAGTACGTGGCGCCCACCTACCTCGAGGGCCGCATCAAGGCGGCGTGCCCGTACCTGTCGCACGTGTTCGTGCACGGGGACAAGCGCAACTTCTGCACCGCGCTGGTGACGCTGGACATGGAGGTCGTACGGCCGTGGGCCGCGGCGGAGGGGCTGCCTGACGACCCTGAGAAGCTGCGCGAGCACCCGCGGATGCGGGAGGAGGTCGGCAGGGCGGTCAAGCAGGTCAACGAGGGGCTGGCGAGCTACGAGACCATCAAGGAGTTCGCGATCCTGGCCAACGACTTCACGGTGGAGACCGGGGAGCTGACCCCCAGCCTGAAGATCAAGCGGAAGGTGGTCGAGGAGCACTACGGGCAGACGCTGGACGCGTTCTACACCAACGCCAACGTCGTCTGACCTGCCGGACGTTGTCGAAGCAGGCCTCCGCCGCCCTCCGGCCTCCCGTGCGTGCGAGGTCTTCGGCGGGGAGCCGTGCTTCGCCGGATGGGCGGCGCTGCCGGCGGGGTTCGGGTCAGCGGAAGACGTGGAGGGAGCGGGGGCGCTTGGCGAACGTGAGCGGCCCGCGGGCGGTGACCGTCTCGCCGTCGCGGGCCAGCCGTACCGCCCCGGAGGGCGTCTCCACGCGCACGGTGTCCGCCTGCCATTGCCGGTAGTGCCGTGACAGCCCGAGCCGTCCGCCCACCGCGCTCCCGAACGCCCGTACCCTGGGCAGCCGCCGGGCCGCGGTCATCAGCCTGACGTCGAGCAGCCCGTCCTCGAGTCTGGCCCGCCGCCCGAGACCCGGGCCGCGCGAGCCGTACCGGCAGTTGCCCACGAACAGCCACCACGCCCGGTACGGCACGCCGTCCACGACCACGTCGACGGGCTCGACGTCGCGGCGGAGCACCTCGGCCAGGCCCCACAGCAGCGCGGGCCACTTGCCGATCCGCTTCTGCCTGGCCTCCGTGCGCCCGGCGAGCGACGGGTAGATGCCGAGGCCCGCGTTGTTGACGAAGACCCCGCCGGCGACCTCGCCCACGTCGACGGCGGCGAGCTCGCCCGCCCGGTAGGCGGCGACTGCCTCCTCCACGTCGGCGATGCCGAGTTCGGCGGCGAAGGGGTCGAGCGCGCCGGCGGGGACGACCAGCAGCGGCTTGCCGTGGTCGAGGGCGGCCTGGGCGCCGCGGTTGACGGTTCCGTCGCCGCCCGCGACGGCGAGCGCCTTGCCTCCTGCGTTGTCGATGGCGGCGAGCGGGACGAACTCCGCCCTGGGGAAGGCCTTGCGGAGCGTCTCCTCCAGCTCGTCCGCGGCGGGGTCGACGGCGACGGCGAGCCCTTCGCCCGAGGGGTCGACGTCGAAGGCGGGGGCGGTGGCCGAGGCGCGCGCCCTGCCCGCTTCGGCCGCCTCCGGCCAGATGCGGCGGGTGATGAGCCCGGCGGCGACGCCGATGGCCGCGCCCGCGAGCACGTCGCCCGGGTAGTGCACGCCCGTGTAGACGCGGGAGAAGCAGACGGCCGCCGCCAGCGCCGACACGGGGACGGCGACCGCTGCGGGGGCTTCGAGCGCGACGGCCGTGGCGAAGGCCGCGGCCGAGGCGGAGTGGCCCGAGGGGAACGACGCCGACAGCGGCGTCTTGAGCAGCCTGGCCAGCGGCAGCGCGTCGGAGACCGGGCGCTTGCGGCCGAAGGCCTGCTTGCCCGCCAGGTTGACCAGAGGGCTGGCGAGGCTGACCGCGAGCAGCCCCCTGGTCGCGGCTCTGCGCAGGCGTCTCCTGCCGCTCAGCGCGAACGTGCCCGCGACGCCGGCCCACAGCAGCGCGTTGTCGGCGGCTCTGGACAGCGGCGGCAGGACGCGTTCGAAGCCCGGCAGCCTGGCCTGCGCGACGGCGGCGTACAGGTGCTTGTCGAGGCGGTGCAGCCGTGATCGGAGTCGCATGTGTATCTCCTGCCCACGTTCGTGCGTTTTCAGCGTCACCCGATGCCGCCCCTGGGCCACGGCGGGCCGGCCGGATTCGCGTGCCGCGCCACACCACGATGGGGCGATGGGTTCACAGGTGAGGGTACGGCCCCGGCACCGCGACGCTCAGGGATGCCCCATGCCGCTCAAAGGATCCTCTTGGCGCCGGGCAGCGAGCGCGTCAAGGAGGCGAGGCCCCAGCACAGCGGCAGCGCGAGCGCGGAGACGACCGCGAACTTGACGATGGCGGCTACGTGCAGCCAGGCGAAGGCGTAGGCGAGGCCGACCAGCACGACGGGGTGGATGATGTAGACGGTGTAGGCGTGCTCGGACAGGAACCTGCCGCGCGCCCCCTGCGCGTTGAAGCGCTCGCGGAACAGCACCAGCAGGCCGATGATGACACCGACAGCGAACACCGCCTCCCATGTGGCCTGCGCGAGGTCGGCGACGGCTCCGCCGGACATGAAGCGCACGGGGAGCAGCACCAGCGTCCCCAGCCCCGCGGCGGCGAAACCGAGTCTGCCCGCCCGCCTCGACAGCGTGGCGAACCAGCCACGCCGGTGGGCGAGCACGCCGATCGCGAACATGCTGGCGTACTGCGGCAGGTGGGACGGCGTGGGCAGGCCGAGGACCGGGACGTAGAGGCCGATGGGCACGACCAGGCGCCAGGCGAAGGTGACGGCGGCGAGCGCGAGCGTGTAGGCGGCGATCGGCGCCGCTCCTGGCGCCTGCTCGGGGCCCGACCTGGGGATCCGGCCGTAGCGGCGGATGACGGCGTAGACGGCCGCGAAGACCAGCAGGACCTCCACGAACCACATCGGACCCGGGTCCCACGACCCGATGTAGAACATCCAGTACGGCATGTCGAAGTCCTGGTAGACGCCGATCATGGCCAGGGGGCGGAGTAGCAGGAGGAAGACGATCAGCGGGACGCCCAGCCGTACCAGCCGGTCGCGCATGAACGCGCCGCCGCCCTTGCGGTCGTAGGAGCCGGGGGTGAAGAAGCCGGAGATGAGAAAGAAGAAGCCCATGAAGAACGCCTGGTCGAACATGACCAGGACGTCGAGCGCCACTCCGGAGGGGTCCTTCGCCGGCTCGAAGACGTACCAGGCGTGGATGGTGCCGTAGGTGAGGGCCATGTGGTGCAGGATCACGAGGACCGTGAGGACCACGCGCAGGTTGTCGACGTAGGCGAGCCTTCTCACTGCGGCCCCTTCGTGGCGCGGACGAAGATCTCGGCCAGTTCCCTGGCGTGGGCGTCGAGGTCGTGCTCGGGGTGGACCGACCAGTAGGCGAACATGTTGTCCACCGCGGCCGAGTGGGTGATCGCCATGACCCGCGGGTCGAACTCCCTGAACTCGCCCGTGGAGTGGCCGAAGCGGTAGATCCGCTCCAGCGACTGGTAGAGCTCCTCGTTGGCGGCGATGCCGTATCTCGGGGAGCCGTCGGGGAGCCGGAGATTGGTGAAGATCTCGCCCAGGGCCTTCAGCTGGGTGCGGTGCTCGCGCATGTGCTCGGCGACGGTGAGGATCTGGGTGCGCAGCAGTTCGGTGGCGGTGGTCTTGTCCTCCATTCTGGCCAGGACGAATTCGGCGATGTCGGAGTAGACGTGGTTCACGACCTCCTCCATCAGGTCGTCCTTGCCGGAGAAGTGGTAGGAGATGACGCCCTTGCTGATGCCGGCGTGCTTGGCGATGAGGGCGAGCGAGGCTTTGGCGAATCCCACCTCGGCGATCACCTCGATGGCCGCGGCCATGATCTGGGCTCTTCTGGCCTTCTCGATGAACGATCGCGGCTTCTGGCCGGTTGCCTCATTTTCTGACCGCATGGCCAAAATCTAGCACAGTCGACCAATGTCGCACCCCGCGCCGCCCCGCGCGGTGGCCGTGCGATCGGGAAAACAATCTTAACGACCGATCGGTCTTATTGTGCTACCGTGAAGCCATGACTGACGGCAGGAAGGCGCGCGGGCAGCGCAGCAGAGAGGCCATCCTCGAAAGCGCCGTGGCGCTGGCCTCGGTCGACGGTCTCGGCGGGCTGACGCTCGGCCGTCTCGCCGAGGTCGCAGGAGTCAGCAAGTCCGGCTTCTTCGCCCACTGGCGCGACAAGGAGCAGCTGCAGCTCGACGCCGTCGAGTGGGCGAGGCGGCAATGGGTGGAGCACGTCGTCACCCCCGCCCTCGCCGCGCCCAAGGGTGTGCGCAGGGTCCTGGCCCTGCACGAGGCCAGACTCGCCTTCTACGAGAAGGGCGTCCTGCCCGGCGGCTGCTTCTTCTTCGTCGCCCAGGTCGAGTTCGACGACCGTCCCGGCCCTGTCAAGGACAGGGTGGCCGAGGCGATGAACGACTGGCTCGGCTACCTGGAGAAGTCCGTCCAGGAGGCCGTCGACAGGGGCGAGCTGCGGGCCGACCCCGCCCAGCTCGCCTACGAGATCGAGGCGCTCGGCGAGGCCGCCGTCACCCACTCCCGCCTGCGCGACGGGCCGCGGGCCTTCGGCCATGCCCGCAGGGCGGTCCTGGACCGCCTGCGGGCCCTCTCCCCCGATCCATCGCTCCTCCCGGAGGATTGACCTTGTCCCACACCCGTCCCGTCCAGGTCCACTTCGACGACCTCGACGCCATGGGCCTGCTGCACAACGCCCGCTACTCCGTGCTCGTCGAGCGGGCCATCACCGCGTTCTGGACCGAGCTCGGCTGGAACTTCGACCCCGCCCACTCCCGCTTCAAGGACGTCTTCCTCGCCGTGCGCGAGTTCAGCATCACCTACCACGTGCCGATCATGGGCGTGGGCGAGCCGCTGGTGCACTTCTGGATGGAGCGGATGGGCAACACCAGCGGTGTCTACGGCTTCCGCGTCCTGTCCCCCGACGGGCAGACCGTCCACGCCGAGGGTCGCAGGGTGAACGTCAACCTCGACCCCGCGACGCTGCGGCCCACCCCCTTCAGCCCGGAGATCCGCGACGCGGCGAAGGTGCTCGCCGCGTGATCAGGAGCCGGTGGATCCCCGGCCCTGAGCCGAGGGGCACGGGGGCCGTCGTCGTCAGCCTCACCGACTTCCGCCTGCACAGGGCCGCGCACCTGCCGCGGGCCGCCCGTACCGGATGGCGGCTGGGCAGGCTGTGGCCTGAGCTGGACGGCGCGGTCGGGCTGTGGCTGTGGGCCGAGCCGTGGGCGCGCCGCATCGGCTCGGTGTCGGTGTGGCGCTCGGAGGCCGACCTCAGGGCGTTCGTCCGGTTGCCCGCCCACGTGGAGATCATGCGCGCGTACCGGAGCAGGGGCGCGCTGGTCTCCGCCACGTGGACGAGCGAGGCGAGCGACCTCTGGGAAGAAGCCTGGTCCCACGTGGTGGAGGATTCCGCATCCGCGTAGTGACAAATGCCGCCCCACGGAATCAGGCGCGTCGCCGCACCGTGCCAGGATGACGGCACGCGAGGCGGGAGAGGCCATGTGCGATGATCCGATGCTGCCGGCGACGGTCGCGGCCGCGCTGCGAGAGTACGGCGGGCTGCTCGGCGAGCACGGCATCACCTGGGGTGAGCCGGAGATCCACTACGTCAAGCTGTTCAAGGTCAGGGCGGTGCTGCCGCCCGAGCTGATGGACCGCTTCTGGGGGCTGGCCTTCACCCGGCTGGCCGAGCGGCACCCCGGCGCGTCGTCCATGGAGCTCGGCGCCCGCCTGCGCGAACCCGACTACGACGTGCTCCTGCGCGACACGCTGGAGGGGCGGCTGCCCGGCTCGCTGGCCGCGCTCAGGATCGCCGATGAGGGGGTGCGCCTGGAATGCACCCCACGCCCCGTCCTCGGCCCGCCGCCGAAGGTGCCGCTGCTGATCGACTCGTGGCGCGACGGTCCCGTGGCGGTGGAGGTCGACGGGGTGCGGCGCGAGCTGCGCGGGGCGGGCGCGTGGCTCGCCGAGGTCGCGGCGGGCAGCGAGCTGACCGTCGACGGCATGCCGGTGAGCCTGTCGCGGCTGGCCAGGACCGTGCCGTCGGCCAGGCTCAGGCTGAGCGCCGGGTTCCCCTGCCGGTGGAGCGTGTTCGGCGCCGACGGCCACGGCTGGTTCCCCGACGGCGCGCCACACCGCCACGACTTCCACGGCCTGCCGTACTTCCACGGCGACGACCTGGTGCTGGACGTGCCCGCCGACACGCTCACGGTCACCGTCACCAGGGGCATGGAGTACGGCGAGGCGCTGACCGCCGTCACCCTCGCCCCCGGCGAGGAGCGGACCCTACGGCTGACACCGCGCAGGGTCCACGACGCGGCCGCGCGCGGCTGGTATGGCGGCGACATGCACGTGCACCTCAACTGGGCGGGCGATCGCGTCGCCGCTCCCGCCGACGCCGCGGCCGTCCAGCTCGGCGAGGACCTGCACGTGTTGAACCTGCTGGCGGGCAACGTGTCGGGCGCGCGCGTCTACGACAGGGAGGCACTCGATCACTGGGTGGGAGCCGACCTGCCGTGGTCGGACGGCACGCACGTGGCCAGGATGGGTGTGGAGTACCGCAACGACCTGCTCGGCCATGTCTACGCCTTCGCCCCCGCCAAGCCGCCCGAACGCTTCCACACCGGGTTCGAGGGCGAGGCCGACTGGCCGCCCAACGCCGACGCGCTGCGCGAGCTGCGCCAGTCGGGGGCGCTGCTCGGCTACAGCCACCCGTTCGGCCTGCCGCTGGCCGAGGACGACCCGCCCCGGCGCCTGGTGCGTCCGGTGGCGCGCAACTGCTCGGCCCGCGAGCTGGTCGTGGACGCCGCGCTGGGCCTGGTCGACAGCCTCGACGTGCTCACCCACGCCCACATCGGCGCCACCGCGATCGTCTACCGGCGGCTGCTCGGGGCGGGCAACCGCCTGGCCGTCAGCGCGGGGACCGACACCATGCTGTCCTTCACCCACCTGGACCGCCAGTCGAGCCCGCCGGGGTGGGCGCGGGTGTACGCCAGGGTGGAGGGCGCGCTCAGCGCCGCCTCCTTCGCCGACGCGGTACGGCGCGGCAGGACGTTCGCCACGACGGGGCCGTGGCTGGAGCTGTCGGTCGACGGGCAGGAGCCGGGCGCCGTGCTGGACCTGGCGCTCGGATCGGAGGTGGGCGTCACCGCGCGGGTCGTCGGCGCCGAGGTGTCGGAGCTGCGCCTGCGCACGGCGGACGGGGTGCTGGCGGTGTCGGAGGGCCAGTCCCTGACCGCCTCGCTGCGGGTCTCGTCGCCGACCTACGTGCTCGCGGAGGTGGTCGGGGGGCCGAGCCCGCGCTCGATGACGGGGGAGACGTACGCGCTGACCAGCCCGGTGTACGTGGAGGTGGAGGGAGCGGGCGTGGCTAGGCACGAGGACGTGCGGTGGTGCCTGGACTGGCTGGACGAGCTGGAGGAGCTGCTGCGCGAGCACGCCGTCCTGCGCACGCCCGAACAACTCGGCGACCACCTGGGACTGCTGGAACGAGCCCGCGAGGTCTACCGGGCCCGCCTCCGCGCGACCTGACCACCAGGCCACCGCCTCCCTGCCCCCGTGCCCTGCCACCGTGCGGTCCGGCCCGCGGCGGATCCGCGCCCGCGCATCGGCGGCCGTGGGCGGTCAGAGACGCTTGAAGACCGACAGCAGGCGTTCGGCCGCCAGCGACGGTGTCAGGGTCCCTTCGAGGACCTCCCGCTCGACCTCGGCCGTGATCGCCGCCACCGACGGGTTGCCGCGCAGCTCGGAAAGCAGCCGATCGCGCACGAGCGTCCACGTCCACTGCACCTGCTGGCGGCGCCGCTTGGCCGCCAGGTCGATCCGGCCCTGGTGGGCCATGACCTGCCCCCACACCTCGTCGAGCCCGCCGCCGGTCAGCCCACTGCACGTCAGGACGGGTGGCGGCGGCCCCTCGGAGCGGAGCATGCGCAGCGCGCCCGCCAGCTCACGGGCCGCCTTCCTGGCCGCGAGCTCGAACTCCCCGTCCGCCTTGTTGATCGCGATGACGTCGGCGAGCTCCAGCACACCCTTCTTGATCCCCTGCAGCTGGTCGCCCGTCCTGGCGAGGCTGAGCAGCAGGAAGGTGTCGACCATGTCGGCCACGGCGGTCTCCGACTGCCCGACGCCGACGGTCTCGACGAGCACGGTGTCGTAGCCCGCGGCCTC
The DNA here is from genome assembly GCF_057708945.1 of Nonomuraea sp. bgisy101. Lineage (NCBI taxonomy): Bacteria > Bacillati > Actinomycetota > Actinomycetes > Streptosporangiales > Streptosporangiaceae > Nonomuraea > Nonomuraea sp. bgisy101. Next base: position 48,013 of record NZ_JBYITD010000050.1, on the reverse strand, counting down.
GACGACGACCATCGCCTCCCTGGTGGCCTTGGTGACGCCGCCGAGCGTGCCGGAGGTCGGAGAGGGCCTGATGAAGGCCTGCGGGTCGGCCGACAGGCGGGACATGCGGGTCTTGTCGCCGAGGATGCTGCCGCCCGTCCGCGTCGACGACGGGTCCACGGCCAGCACCGCCACCCTGTGGCCCTGCTCGGTGAGGCGGGTGCCGAGCGCGTCGATGAACGTCGACTTGCCGACGCCCGGCACGCCCGAGATGCCGACCCTGCGGGCGTGACCGGCCAGCGGGGTGAGCTCGACCAGCAGCCGCTGGGCCAGCTCGACGTGGTCGGCCCTGGTGGACTCGACGAGGGTGATCGCGCGGGCGATCCAGGCGCGGGAGCCCGACTTCACACCGTGGACGTAGTCGTCGAGCGTCCTCACCCGCGCCACCCGCCCGGCCTCCTGTGCCCGGGGCGCGAGCCGTGGAGCATCAGTGGCCCAACCGCGAGGACAGCTCGCGCACCAGGTCGAGGGCGGCGTCGGCGATCACCGTGCCGGGCGGGAAGATCGCGGAGGCGCCCGCCGCCCGCAGCTCGTCGAAGTCGCCCGGCGGGATCACGCCGCCGACCACGATCATGATGTCGTCCGCGCCCAGGGTGGCCAGCGCCTCCCGCAGCGCGGGGACGAGCGTGAGGTGGCCGGCGGCGAGCGTGGAGACGCCGACGACGTGCACGTCGGCCTCCACCGCCTGCCGCGCCACCTCCTCGGGCGTCTGGAACAGCGGGCCGACGTCCACGTCGAATCCGAGGTCGGCGAAGGCGGTGGCGATCACCTTCTGTCCGCGGTCGTGCCCGTCCTGACCCATCTTCGCCACCAGGATGCGCGGCCGCCGCCCTTCGGCGACGGCGAAGTCGGCGCATGCCTGCCGTACCAGCTCGATGCCCTTCACCGGACCCGCCTCGTCGCGATACACCCCGGAGATGGTGCGGATCTGCCCCGCGTGCCGTCCGAACACCTTCTCCAGCGCGTCGGAGATCTCGCCGACGGTCGCCTTGGCGCGGGCGGCCTCGACCGCGAGCGCGAGGAGGTTGTCGCCGCCCGCCGCGCCCTTGGTGAGGTTCTCCAGCGCCTGCCGTACGGCCTCGCCGTCCCTGTCGGCCCGCAGGCGGCGCAGCTTGTCGAGCTGCTGCGCCCGCACCGCGCTGTTGTCGACCTTGAGCACCTCGATCGGCTCGTCGGCCTGGGGCCGGTACTTGTTGACGCCGATGACGGGCTGCCTGCCTGAGTCGATGCGCGCCTGGGTGCGGGCGGCGGCCTCCTCGATGCGCAGCTTGGGCAGCCCCGCGTCGATCGCGCGGGCCATGCCGCCCGCCGCCTCGACCTCCTCGATGTGCTGCCACGCCTTCTCCGCGAGGTCGTGGGTGAGGCGCTCGACGTAGTAGGAGCCGCCCCACGGGTCGATGACGCGCGTGGTGCCCGACTCCTGCTGCAGCAACAACTGCGTGTTGCGGGCGATGCGGGCGGAGAAGTCGGTGGGCAGCGCGAGCGCCTCGTCGAGGGCGTTGGTGTGCAGCGACTGGGTGTGGCCCTGCGTGGCGGCCATGGCCTCGACGCAGGTGCGGGCGACGTTGTTGTAGACGTCCTGGGCGGTGAGGGACCAGCCGGAGGTCTGGGAGTGGGTCCTGAGCGAGAGCGACTTGGGGTTCTCGGCCCCGAAACCCGACACCAGCCTGGACCACAGCAGGCGGGCGGCCCGCAGCTTGGCGACCTCCATGAAGAAGTTCATGCCGATGCACCAGAAGAACGACAGCCTCGGCGCGAACGCGTCGATGTCGAGCCCCGCCGCCATGCCCGCCCGCAGGTACTCCACGCCGTCGGCGAGCGTGTAGGCCAGCTCCAGGTCGCAGGTGGCCCCCGCCTCCTGGATGTGGTAGCCGGAGATCGAGATGGAGTTGAACTTCGGCATGTGCGTGCTGGTGTAGGCGAAGATGTCGGAGATGATCCGCATCGACGGCCCCGGCGGGTAGATGTAGGTGTTGCGGACCATGAACTCCTTGAGGATGTCGTTCTGGATGGTCCCCGTCAGCCGCTCGGAGGCGACCCCCTGTTCCTCGGCGGCCACGATGTAGAGCGCGAGGATCGGCAGCACGGCGCCGTTCATGGTCATCGACACCGACATCCTGTCGAGGGGGATGCCCTCGAACAGCTGCCGCATGTCGTAGATGGAGTCGATGGCGACGCCCGCCATGCCGACATCGCCCGCCACGCGTGGGTGGTCGGAGTCGTAGCCGCGGTGCGTGGCCAGGTCGAAGGCGACGGACAGGCCCTTCTGCCCTGCCGCGAGGTTACGGCGGTAGAAGGCGTTGGACTCCTCGGCGGTGGAGAAGCCGGCGTACTGCCTGATCGTCCACGGCTGGTTCACGTACATCGTCGGGTAGGGCCCGCGCAGGTACGGCACCGCGCCCGGGTAGGTCCGCAGGAAGTCGAGCCCTTCGACGTCGTCCGCCGTGTAGACCGGCTTGACGGCGATGCCCTCAGGCGTCTCCCACGGCTCGCCCTCGGCGCCGCCGCCGGATCCCACGGGCGCCAGCGGGATGTTCGTGAAGTCCGGGATCATCGAACCACTCCCAGGTCGTCGAAGGTCGTGTGGAGGACGTCCAGCGCGTCGCATCCGGCGTACAGGGTCGCGTCCACGCCCTCGTGGGATCCCTTCCCCGCCAGCCAGATCCTTCTCGCCCCCGCCCGTCTGAGCGCCTGCGCGACGGCGGTGGCGTGCTCGCCGTACAGCTTGTCGGTCGAGCACAGGCACGCGACGGCGGCGCCGCAGTCGGTGAAGGCCCGTGCGATCTCCTCGGGGTCGGTGCTCGGCCCCGAGGAGACGGTCTCCAGGCCGCCGGCGTGGAAGAGGTTGGCCGCGAAGGAGGCCCTGGCGGTGTGCGCGGCCACGGGACCGATCGTGGCGAGGAAGACCCTGGGCCGCTCGGGCTGGGCGTCGGCGAGGTCGCGCAGCTCCTCGTAGGGCCGCGCGTACCGGACCCCGCCGCTCCTGGCCCCCTCGCTCCTGGCCGGGGACGGCCGCAGGGGGCGCTCACGCGGGTCGGGGAACTCGCTCACGCCCGTGATCGGGAAGCGCCGGTGCGCGACGTCGTCGTCCCTGCGCGCCCTCGTCTGCGCGATCCGCGCGGTCACCAGCTCACCGGCATCCTGGACGCCGCCGGCCGCCTCGATCTCCTGGAACCACGCCCAGGCCCTGGCGGCCAGGTCGGCGGTGCGCCGCTCGACGTACCACGATCCGCCCGCGGGGTCGGCGACCCGTCCCACGCCCGACTCCTCCAGCAGCAGGACCTGCGTGTTCCGCGCGATCCGCCTGGCGAAGGCGTCGGGCGCGCCCACGGCGGCGTCGAAGGGCAGCACGGTCACCGCGTCGGCGCCGCCGACGCCCGCGGCGAAGCACGCCAGCGTGGTCCGCAGCATGTTCACGTACGGGTCGCGCGCCGTCATCATCGCGGAGCTGGTCACCGCGTGCTGGAGCTGGACGCCCTGCCCGCCGCAGACCTCGGCCACCCGCGCCCACAGCAGTCGCGCCGCCCGGAGCTTCGCGATCGTCGCGAACTGGTCGGCGGTGGCCGCGTAGCGGAACTCCAGCTGGCCCAGGGCGGCCTCCACGGGCAGCCCCGCCGCGGTCAGCGCCCGCAGGTGCGCCACCCCCACCGCCAGCGAGCAGCCGAGCTCCTGCGCGTCGCTCCCGCCCGCGTCGTGGTACGGCAGGCCGTCCACGACGATGGCCCGCAACCCCGGATGCTCGGCCGCGCACCGCAGGGCCAGCTCGACGGCGTCGCCGCCGAGCCCCGCGCCCAGGTTGCCCCTGACGGAGGCGCCGAGCCCGAGCAGGACGCCGGCCGCCTCGGCGGTGCGCTCTCCCGCCTCCAGCACGACGGGCGCCAGGTCGAGGTGGACGCCGTCGAGCGTGCGCGCCAGGTCCTCCACGGGGACCGCCAGCCACAGCGAGGTGACCCCGCTCTCCAGGTCGGCCAGCACCGCCTCGTTGTCGGGTACGGCATGCCGCTGCCGTACGTCCCAGCCCCGGTGCGGGGCGCGGGGGGCGCGCAGCTCGGGCAGGTCGCCCGCGTCGTAGAGAGGCGCTATCCGCACACCGTCATAGGTGTCGGTGCCCAGAGCGGCTTCGGGCGAGTCCGACTCCACGCCCGACTTGCGCAGCACGCCCAGCGCGAGGGCCCGCCAGTCGTCCCGGGTCGTCGACGGAAAGTCCGCGGCGAGTCTCATGCCTTGGATGGTAGGCGCACCCGCTCCAGAACATTGATCCGGGGGCGGGTATCCGCGGCTCGTGACGGGTCAGGGCAGCGGCGCTTCCCAGGTGAGCCGCCAGGTCGTGGGGCCGACGACGCCGTCGTCGGGGATGTTCTGGTTGCGCTGGAAGCGGCGGCACACGTCGCGCGAGTCGGATCCGTAGGCGCCGTCGACGTCGAGGGTCCAGCCGCGCTTCTTCATCTGCCGCTGCCAGGTGCGCACGTCCTCGCCGCGCATCACGGGCGGGAACCTCAGCAGCCGCCCGGGGAAGGCGGGGGCCTGCGGAGGCGTCGGCGGCTCCTGCCCGCCGGGCCTGGGCGCGCCGCGCCTGACCCAGCCGTAGAGCGAGTCGCCGGGGCAGTCGGTGTTGAAGCCGTCGCGGTGGCCTTTGATCTCGCGCCCCGCCATGCCCTCGTCGCGCAGGTGCTGGATCGCGTCGAGGATGGCGTGCAGCACGCCGTCGGGCGGCTGGATCAGACCCGCGTTGCCGACCAGGCCGAGCACCGCGTAGTGGCCCGAGTTGAGCCCCGCCCCGTTGGCCGCGGGCAGATGGTGCGCCCCCCGACCCTCGAACACCTTGCGATGCGGGCACCCGATGTAGGTGTTGCCGGTGAAGTAGACGGTGCCGTTGCGGCGCGCCAGCCAGCTCTGGTTCTCCGTACGTGGGCACCAGATTTCCCCGGTGTACGTCTCGCGCGTGACAGCGAATGTCGACTGGCGCAACGCGGCGGGACGGGGGCTGAAATGGTGCAGACGCCCCAGTTTGACCTGCCACATCTCGCTGGAGCAGCTTGTGGTTGGAGGCCTCACGCGCAAGGACGCCGCCTTGCCTGAAAGGATCACGGCGAACATGAACGCTTCGGCTGCGGCCCGGCTCTTCTGCGCCAGAATCTCCTCGCCCGCGTTGTCCGCGGCCAGGGAAGACTCGATGAAGAGGGACAACTGCGCCCGGGTGAGGGAGAGCAGGAACTCATGGCTCGGCACCCTGTCAGGCGCGACCTCCAGCAGGCGCCGTCCTGCGTCCGCGGAGAGATGGAACTCCGCCAGATGCCGGTTGACGCACTCGCGCCATCGGGGATTCCCGTCGGTACGTGCGCCGACGCGAGGGAACTCCTCGACCGGTGGGCCGAACGTGGCCGTCAGCGCGGCTCTGATGCGCGCGACGTAGCCGGGATTGGTTTCCATTGACTGGTACAGGGCCACGCTGGTGGCCCGGCGCCCGTCTCGAAGCCTCTTGATATGCCCTTCCGTCCAGAACCACGCGACGAGTTCGACGAAGGCGTCGGACCATTTCGGCTCCACCGGCAGGTCTCCGCACGGAGCGGCGATCGGGATCCGGTCCCAATAGCCGAGTGTCTCTGTCGTCGCCCAGAGCCGCTCATGTGTCGTCAGTGCGCGAGGAGCCTTGCCCGTCGGCAGCCACTCCCCGTCTTGGCCCTTCTGCCGTGTGGTGCCGGTGCGCCTACGGAAACGCTCCACCGGCCAACGGTGCTGCGGAGTGGTGAGCGAGGAATGACTGACGCCCTCCATCCGGATCATCTCTCGTTCTCTGGACGGAAAGACGCACACCTCGAGGATCGGCTGCCACTGCGAGACGCCGAGCTCATGGTTGAGGGTGAGAGCGAGATCTCCGACGTCAAGCTCCTTGTAGGACTTCCAGCCCACCTGAGTGAGGATTTCCGTCTCTTCGTCCACGCAGTAGCCGATGTCGATCCAGCCGTTGGAGTCCATGTGGAAGTTCTGGATGGACTGCACCAGCGCCACGCACTTGGCATGGTCGCGCACGATGCCCGGATCGACCCTGCCGCCCGTGTAGTGGACCTTGACTCCCCTGGTGGAGTCGAGCTGGGTGTAGCTGCCGCGCGGGGAACGGGCGCGCCAGTCACGGCGCGAGACAAGATCGATGGCCACGACGATCTCCCGGGTGAGGATGGTGACAACCGAGCGTAACGCGGGGTGTACGGACAGATCCCGGAAATGTCGATTATTGGTCTGGCTAGGGCCTGAAGACCCGCCGGTCCGTAACGATGGCGGAGATCAGGTCGTGGGGCGTCACGTCGAACGCCGGGTTCAGCGCGCGGGCGCCCTCGGGCGCGATGCGCACGCCCCGGACGTTCACCACCTCGTCGTCGCCCCTGTCCTCGACCTCGATGTGCTCGCCCGAGGGGGTGGCCGCGTCGATGGTCGTCTCGGGGGCGACCACGATGAACGGCACGCCCGCGCGCTCGGCGCCCAGCGCGAGCGAGTAGGAGCCGATCTTGTTGGCGGTGTCGCCGTTGGCGGCGATCCTGTCCGCGCCGATCAGCACCGCGTCCACCCCGCCCTTGGCCAGCAGGTACGGCCCGGCGGAGTCGGCGACCAGCCGGTACGGCGCGCCCATCCGCTCCAGCTCCCACGCGGTGAGCCGCGCGCCCTGCAGCAGCGGCCTGGTCTCCAGGGCGAGCACCTCGGCCAGGCGCCCCCGCTCGTGCAGGGTCTGGATGACGCCCAGCGCGGTGCCGCGCTCCACGGTGGCGAGAGCACCGGTGTTGCAGATGGTCATGACGCGCAGCCTGTCGCCTTCGAGCAGGTCGGCGCCGCGCTCGCCCATGGCCACGCAGGCGGCGATGTCCTCGTCCCTGATCCGCTTGGCCCTGGCGAGCACCGCCTTGCGTCCCTCCTCGAGGTGCGCGGCGGCCTGGTCGACGCCCCATGCCAGATTGGCGGCGGTCGGCCTGGCGGCACGCAGGCGGGCGATGGCCTTCCTGTCACCGTCGGCCAGCACCACGCCGAACGCCCCCGCCACGCCAAGGGCGGGGGCACCCCTGACGGCCAGGCGCCGGATCGCGTCGACGAGCTCGTCCACGGTGGTGATGCGCAGCTTGACCAGCTCGTCCGGCAGCAGCGTCTGGTCGATGAGCTCGATGGCCCCTCCGACCCAGTCGATCGTCCTCACACGCGCACGGTACCAATCGCACGGACGGTCACATTTCACATCGGCCGATCGTCATGGAGATGAGCCACGATTCGACAGAGGAGCAGGACGACCATGAGACTCGCCATCATCGCCGCCACGGGCGGCGTCGGCAGGCACCTGCTGGAGCAGGCCGTCGACGCGGGGCACGACGTGACAGCGGTCGTCCGCGACCCCGCCAGGCTGTCGCGGCCCGTCAGCGCGGTGAGCGCCGACCTTTCGGCGGCCGGCCCCGCCGGGCTGGAGCCCGCCTTCGACGGCGTCGACGCGGTCGCGTCCTGCCTCGGCCCCCGCTCGGGTTCGGAGGCGGGCGTCACGTGGCGCGGCACCACGGCCATCACGCTGGCGATGAAGGCGACGGGCGTCAGGCGCCTCGTCGCGGTCAGCGCGGCCCCCGTCGGGACCGTCGCGTCGCCCGGCCGCCCCCACTCGCCCCGGCGCGACCCCGGCGACGGGATCGTCATGGGCGACCTGCTCTACCCGGTGCTGAAGGCCGTCCTGCGCAGCACCTACGCCGACCTGGCCAGGATGGAGGACGTCCTGCGCGACAGCGGCCTCGACTGGACCGCCGTGCGGCCCGTGCGACTGACCGACAAGCCGCTGACCGGGACCTACAGGACGGCCTTCGACCGCAATCTGAAAGGCGGCAGGTACATCTCGCGCGCCGACGTCGCCCACTTCCTGCTGAGGGTCGTCGAGCGGCAGGACAGCGTCGGGAGGAGCGTGGGAATCGCCTACTGATCAGGGCACGGCGTGACGGCGGGGTCCGGAGTCCCGCTGGAGCGCGCGTGGACGACGGGCGGCCACCGGTGACCCCGGTGGCCTGGGCCCGGCCCGCCGTACGGGATCTAGCGCTCGGACAGGACGATCACCGAGTCGCCCGCGGCGAGCGTCACCGGCTGGTTCTTACCCGGGTTGAGCACCACCCCGTAGTGCGGCGCCTGGTTGATGCCCGACGCGAGCCGGTAGCCGATCGCCGTCTCACCGCGCCGCCTGGCCGACTCGATGACGGTCGAGAACGACACCCGCGCCCCCGGCGTCACGTACGACGCGGCGGGCCTGGGGTAGATCTCCGAGCCGCGCGAGTCGAAGAGGTAGCCGAAGACGTCGGCCAGGTGCCTGTTCTCGGCGAGCTGGGCCAGCAGCAGGCCGATCACCGTGTCGCTGATCACGATGTCGTCGGCCTCGGTCACCTCCGCCAGCGAGCGGTTGTTCTCGTCGTGCATCTCGCTGACGATCGAGTACCGCTCGCCCGTCGCCGTCTGCATGTCGCGCAGCTGCAGCAGCGTCATCAGCGTGCGGGTGTCGGCGTGCTGCGGCTTGAACCTGTCGTCGGACAGCACGATCACGTGCTGGTAGAGGCCGACGCCGAGCGCCTCGAGCGCGTACCTGTCGGTGGTGTCGCACTCCTTGACGTTCACGGTGAGGTTGCGCAGGCCGCTCAGGCCCGTGCCGGCCTTCGGGTGGTCGGCCGCCACGTCCAGCACCGAGCCTGGCGCGACGTAGCCGTCCAGGTAGCGGACGATGTGCTCGGCGCGGGCGTTCCAGTTGAGGATGAGCGTGCGCTCGGTCTCCGGCGGCACGGCCTGCGCCGTCGCCATGTCCTTGTCCGAGTACGAGGCGGCGCCCGAGGCGAGGTGGATGAGCGAGTCGTCGTGGGCGATGACGATGACCTGGTCGTCGGCGCCGATGACGGTGTCCATGGGCGGGTTGAGCACGACACCGGAAGGGCGGCGCAGGCCGATGACGGTCGCCGTCTCGTAGGCGTGCAGCGCCTCGCCGTACGACTGGCCGGTCAGCGCGGCGTCGGAGCGCAGGTAGATCTCGCCGCCGTCGAAGTTCAGCAGGTCCATGCAGACCACGGACATGCCCGACTGCCGGGAGGACTGGACGATCAGGCGGGAGGCGGTGTCGTCGGAGTCGACCAGGTGGACCTGGCTGCCGCCGGCCAGGCGGGCGGCGGCCATGTTGCGGCTGGAGGTGAGCGAGGCGACGACCGGCGGGTGGTCGCCCGCGCGCTTGGCGAGCGCCAGGAGGATCTTGATGACGTGGGCGTCGGGGTCCTCGCCGTCGGGCGACAGGACGACGATGGAGCGGGCCCGGCCGAGGTTCATCAGGCGCAGGTCGCCCGGTTCGGTGGGCCGTCCCGTACGGCAGACGAGCCTGGTCCTTCCGGTGTCGCCGATGCGCTCCCTGATCTCCTCCTCCATGTCGAGCTTGTCGCGGTCGGCCATGACGGCGATGACCGAGCCGCGCTGGCTGGCGTGCGCCTTCACCAGCTCGCCGACGATGGTGAAGATCTGGTCCGACCAGCCGAGGACCACGGTGTGACCGCTCTCGGCGACCATCGACCGGCCCCTGCGCAGCCGGTCGATCTTCTGCTTGAGCCCGTTGGACAGCAGGCCGACCAGGATGCTGACGATGAAGATGCCGGCCAGCGAGCCGATGAACATCACCGCGAGGAAGGCGGTGCTGCCCTTGTCGCTGGCGACCTTGCTGGGCGTCATCGCGTGCATGAGCGCCAGCCACAGCACCTCGCCGGGGCTCGAGCCCTCCGGCTCGTCGGTGAGCCAGACGGTCATTCCTGCCACGACCAGCACGATCGCGACGGACACCACGGCGAGCCAGCCGATGAGCGAGGCGGTCCCCTTGGACATGGTGTTGTCGAACCAGTAACGCATGCGCTCGCGCACAGACACCGATTACCTCCCCGTGAATGAACCTCGACCAACGGCAAAAGGTACAGGGGCTTTCATGCGACGAAAAATCATGACCGAGGGGGCGCTTACCCTTGTCCCGTGACCACCGCGAACCTGGCCTACGAGACGCTCAAACGACGCATCGTCGAGATCGAGCTGCGCCCTGGCGAGCGGTTGATCGAGCGGGACCTCGCGGCCGAGCTCCAGGTGTCGAGGATCCCGCTGCGCGAGGCGCTGCGGCGGCTGGCGGCCGAGGGCCTGGTGGTGCTGGTGCCCGGCAGGGGCGCGCTGGTCAGCCCCTTCACCCCCGACGACGTGCGCGACCTGTTCGACGTACGGGAGAGCCTGGAGGCGCTGGCAGCGCGACTGGCCGCCGAACGGGTCGACGCCGAAGGGCTGGCCAGGCTGCGCTCGTGCATGGAACGGGCCGGGGAGGCGATCGCGAGCGACGACAGGGCCGGCATCGCGGCCGCGAACGCCGACTTCCACCACGAGCTGGTCTCCCTCTCGGGCAATGCGCTGCTGGCCGACCTGATGCGGCCGCTGGACGCCCGCCTGCACCGGCTGTTCCGCCTCACCTCCGACCGCGATCCCGGACGGCAGAGCCAGGAGCACGCCGAACTCTACGAGGCGATCGCGGCGGGCGACCCTGCCAAGGCGGCGGCCTGCGCGCTGCGCCACGTCGCCGACGGCAGGCAGGATTCGCTGGCCATGGCGCGCGGCTGGTCGGTGGAGGACATCGACCCCATTCAGGCCACTCATTCGCGGCGCAGGGCTCGGTAGTGTAGCGCTCGTGCTCACCCCCCTGACGCCTGACGACCCTCTGGAGCTAGGCGGGTTCAGGCTGGCCGGCCGCCTGGGCGAGGGTGGCCAGGGCGTCGTCTACCTCGCTCACGACCGCTCGGGCAGGCCCGTGGCGGTCAAGCTGCTCACCCACAGCGACCCGGAGACCCGCGCCAGGCTGGCGAGGGAGCTGGCCGCGCTGGAGAGCGTCGCCTCCTTCTGTACGGCCGCCGTGCTGACTGCAGGGACCGAGGGGCGCCGCCCCTACGTGGTCAGCGAGTACATCGATGGCCCCTCGCTGTTCGAGCGGGTGCGCGACGGGAGCCCGCTGCGCGGCGGTGACCTCGAACGCCTCTTCGTGGGCACGGCCACCGCCCTGGCCGCCATCCACGCGGCGGGCATCGTGCACCGCGACTTCAAGCCGTCGAACGTGCTGCTCGGCCCCGACGGGCCCCGAGTGGTCGACTTCGGCATCGCCAGGGCCGAGGGCTCCTCGACGCAGACCTCCGGCCTCATCGGGACGCCCTCCTACCTGGCGCCCGAGCAGATCGGCGGCTCTCCCGCGTCGTTCGCGTCCGACGTGTTCGCGTGGGCGGCGACGATGGTGTTCGCGGCCACGGGGGTCACGCCCTTCGGCGCCGACACCGTGCCCGCCGTCCTTCACAGGGTGCTGCACACCGAGCCCGACCTGTCGGCGTTGCCACCCCGGTTGCGGGGCATGGTGGCGGACGCGCTGGCCAAGGATCCGGGGCGGCGTCCGTCCGCCCGGACGCTCATGATGTCGCTGGTCGATCCACGATCGGGTCCCGCGCGGGCCCCCGCCGACGCGCCCCCGCCGAGCGGCCCGCCGAACGCTCCCGGCACCGCGCCCCCGCCCGGCGGCCCGCCGTACCCTTCCGGGGGCGCACCCCCGCCCGGCCCGCCGCACCTTTCCGGGGGCGGCCCCACGGATCCTGGGCGGGCGTCGCTGACGACCCAGGGCGGCGCGCGGCGCGGCCGGCGCGGCCTCCTCCTCACGGCCGCCGCCGTCACCGTGGCCGCGCTCGCCGGCGGCACGATCGTGCTGATCAACCTGCCCAGCCTCAAGACGGCCGATCGGGGCGGCGCCTCGCCCACCGCCTCGTCTTCCCCGACCGGCCGGCCGTCCCCCGCCGAGCCGGTCTCGTCCACCGGCCCGACCCCGTCGACCGGCCAGGCATCCTCGACCGGCCAGGCCTCCTCGCCGCCGGCGTCCCAGCACGCGCAGGAGCTGAAGATCCCCGCCGCCTTCGCGGGCCGCTGGTCGGGGCACACCAGCAGCACCAACCCGCTGGACCCCGACGGCGCCGACAACACCGTCGTACTGAGGACCGGCGCGAGCACCGCGGCGTGGACCGAGAAGGACGCCCAGGTCGCCTGCGAGGAGGACATCAAGCTCACCAAGGTCGAGAAGACCAGGCTCACCTTCGAACTCACGCAGCAGAGCGGCTGCGTCCCCGGCACGATCGAGCTGAGCCTCGGCGGCGGCGTGCTGCGCTACCTGTGGCGCGACGTCCCAGGTCTCAACATGGTTCAGCAGACCGGAGACCTGCGCAAAGGCTGAAAAGCAGTCGACGCGGGCGGGCGGAGTCTGGATCATTGACGGCATGTCCGTGCTGAAGGAGGTCCGCTTCCCCGCCGCCGCCGAACTGCCGATGAACATCTGGGTCGACGACTCCGACTCCGCCGTCGACATCGTCGACGCGCTCGCGCTGTCGCCGTTCGCGACGGGCACGCAGCCGTGGGCCCGCCTGGCCAGCCTCGAGCGGGTGCGCGCCGAGGCCGCCCTCACCCCGCCCGACGGCCGTCTCGTGCGTACCGCGCAGGAGGAGGACGGCTCCGACGCCCGCCTGTTCTGCGGGGACGGCTGGACGCTGCGGGTGGTGCGCCACCGCAACCGTTGCGCCACGGTCAGCGTCACCGCCGTCAGCGAGGAGCTGGCCCGTTCGGTGCTGGCGAAGACCACCGAGGGCGCGGTCGAGCCGCCGCCGGAGACCGACCACATCGAGATGGGATTCTGGTGGTTCGGCCCGCACGGACCCCGTCGCTCCGACAAGCCCATCACCTCGCCGTCGTGGGAGCAGATCAGCGGCAACTACTCCGCGCGCGTGCGCGAGGCCGTGGGACGGGTCATGACGGTCACGCCCGCCGAGGTGAGCGGCAGGCTGCTCCTGCTGCACGGGCCGCCAGGAACCGGCAAGACGTCGCTGCTGCGGACCCTCGCGAGAGAGTGGCGGCAGTGGTGCCAGGTCGACTGCGTGCTCGATCCCGAGCGGCTGTTCAACGACCCCGGGTACCTGATGGAGGTCGCCATCGGCGACTCGGGCGAAGACGGCGAGCGCTGGCGGCTCCTGGTGCTGGAGGACTGCGACGAGCTGATCAGGGCGGGCGCGAAGGAGGCGACGGGGCAGGGGCTGTCGAGGCTGCTGAACCTCACCGACGGCCTGCTCGGCCAGGGGCGCGACGTGCTGGTCGCGATCACCACGAACGAGGACCTGGCCCGCCTGCACCCTGCGACGGTCAGGCCGGGCCGGTGCCTGGCGCAGGTCGAGGTGGGGCCGCTGTCGCGCGAGGAGTCCGTGCGGTGGCTGGCCGACGGCGGGGCGGAGGAGTTCGCCGGCCAGGTGGGCGCCGACGGGGCCACGCTCGCGGAGCTGTTCGCCGCCCGCTCCGGCCGCGCCACCACCCCTGCGGCCGCCCCCGACACCCCCGGCCTGTACCTCTGACCGACCGCCACCCTCGAGAGCCGCCCTCGTCACCGCTCGGGTGAGGGTTGCGGCGGTCCGGTCCGAACGGTTCAGGCGGTCAGGGTGGTGTGGAGGCGGCGGGATTCGGTGACGAACCGGCTCGACCCCCTGCCCGACGCCACCGCGGCCAGCCCGCGGATCTCCCCGCGTGCCCCCGCCCACCCGGCCACCAGCCGCGCCCGCTCGATCAGGTGGGCCAGACCGGCCCTGGGGCGGGTTCCCGCGACCGGCAGCAGCAGCGGAAGCAGTTCGGCGAACACCTCCCACACCTGCGCGTGCGCGCCCTTCCTCGCCGCCGCCTCCAACGCGTCGGCGACCGCCCTCAGCGACACCTCTCCCCCGTCGATCAGCTCCATCAGCCGCCGCCCCAGCGCCGAGGAAGGCACCGCGCCCATCGCTGCCAGCCGCCGCAGCGCGGCCACCGCCTCGTCCCTGCTTGTCGCGTCCACGAGCGCCCCGGCCAGCAGGACGGCCGTGGCCGGCCCCGCGGGTCCGTCGGCTCGCACGATCGCCTCCAGCCACCGCCCGGGACCGAGCGGCCACCGCGAGGTCAGCCTGGGGACGAGGTGCGCGGCCAGCACCTCCCGATGCGAGGGCAGCATGCCAGGCCACCAGTCCATCGCCCCGACGACGAAGGCGTCGTGCCAGGTGCCTCTGGCGAGTGCGTCGATCTCCGGCAGTCCCGTCGGCTCCCCTTCCAGGGTGCTCACCAGCCGGTGCGTGGGGTCGTTCCAGTACAGCCGGCTTCCTGAGACCACCGTGGTCACCGTGGAGAGGGGGTCGGCCAGGCCGCCGCCGGCCAGCCACGCCGCCGCCGTACGGCCGGCCGCCGAGGTGCGCGCCGAGGCGAGCGCCGCGGCCCGCTCGACCGCCCCGGCGGGGATCTGCCTGGGCAGTCTCAGCAGCGCCTGCTGGAAGTCGGCGGGCAGCGGTTCGTGTCCCGCCCCGATCACCGCCTCGAGCCGGTCGAGGAACACCCACGGGTCGAGACGTCCGTCGGACCTGGTCGGCGTCGCGAGCAGCAGCGGCGGCAACGTGTCCTTCCTCAGCGCCTCGTAGACCTCGGCGCAGCGCCGCAGCACCAGCGCGAACGGCGGCGCGGACGCGGAGGCGGGATCGGTCAGCCAGTGCCTCCGCCGTTTGAAGATCCTGCGGGGCTTGACGAGCTCGACGGCCAGGTCGATGAACCACAGCGTCGGCTCGGGCAGCCCGCCGCTGTACCTGTCGTCGAGCTCCGCCACGCTCGCCAGGCCCGTCCTCAGCCCGGCCCTGTCGCTCGCCGCGAGCCTCACGAACCCGGCGAGGAACCGTTCGGACGCCGCCCATCCCGGCCGGTGGAGGGTGGCGGCGAGCGCCTTGGGCGTCGAGGGGAGGTCGGGGAAGTCGTCCATCACGGGCAGCGGCGGCAGGCCCGCCGGCGTGAACGGCTCCTCCGGCACGACCTCGCCGCCGTACCCCTCGGCCAGCCGTGCCGACAGCGATGGCGGGAGCAGCTCGCCCGCCGTCCTGATCGTCTCGGCGGCGAGCGGGCCGAAGCGCGCGGCGTGCTTGAGCGCGACCCGTGTCGCGTGCTCCTGGACGGCCCGCGACTGGTGGCCCAGCGCCATGGCCAGCGACGGGACCAGCTCGTCCGCCCGGTCCCCTGCGTGCTTCATCGTCCGGTCGAGCCAGGACAGCCCGCTCCTGACCAGGCCGCTCTCGGCCCTGAACAGCACGGCCTCCAGCGCCTCGGTGACGGTGGCGGGGTCGAGGTCGGCGGCGCGCAGGTGGGTGAGCGCCACCTCGGCGGCGGGCGCCGCGGACGAGGGCAGCAGCCGCAGGTAGTCGCGCAGGCGGGGCCGGACCTCGTCGGGTGCCGGGGCGAGCGTCTCGTGGAGGCGGGCGAAGAAGCGCAGGTCCTGAGGGGCGCCACCACGCAGGAAACGGCTGACGCACCCGTCGAGCATCAGGCGTCTGGTGGCCGGGCTCTCCGCCGCGAGGTCCCGCAACCCGTCGAGCCACCCGGACCTCGCTCCGGCGCCGTTCCCGAACGTCCCGCCGTCCGCCGCCCCCCAGGAGGAGGCCATGGGCGAGGGTGCCGTGCCGGGCCCGTGCGACCTCACGGGCTCACGGGTGTTCTCGGGTGAGGCTCCGCCTCGGGACACGCCCCTGAAGGACGTCACGCCGAGAGCCGCCGCCCAGGATGTCGCGGCCACGGGCGGGGCGACGGCGCGTGGGCCGGTGGTCGGTGTGAGAGCGGCCGTGGGAGTCGTCGGTGTGAGAGCGGGGGTGGGCGTCGTCGGTGTGGGCGCGGTCGGCGTGGGGGACGGGCCGGCAGGTCCGGGAGGGGGAACGGCGGTGCTGGGTTTGACGTGCTGGAGTCGGCGGCCGACGCCCTCGGCCTCGAACAGCCGCGGCAGGAGCGTTTTCAGGAGCGGGTCGGCGCGCAGGGCCGCGACGCCGTGCGGGACGTCCTCGGCCACCCATGCCACCACCAGTGGATCGTGCGCGGGCGGGGTCGCCCCTGTCCGGCGCAGCAGGGCGAGCGCCAGCGGCACGCCCGGGTCGTCGGCGGCGCGGATCCGCAGGGCCGTCCGGGTCGCCAGGTCCGCGAGCCACGGTTCGCTCCGTGATGACAGTACGTCGAGCAGCAGCTCGGTGTCGTGCAGGACCGCCCATCGAGGAGCGAAGTCGCGCCGGTGCAGCCATGACACCACGCCCGCCGCCCCGCCGATCGTGCCCGCGCCCGCGACCCGCAACGGCGTGACCCGCTCCCCCACCCTGGCGTGAGCTCGCAGGGCGGCCAGATATCCGGGCAGTTCCGCGGCGACCGCCTTCCTGTCGTCCGGGCCCAGCTTCACGACCAGGGCGGCGACGGCGGCGGCGTCCTTGCGCTCGATGTGCCGCCGCACCCTGTCCCATGCGCCGTCCCGCTCTCTGTCGGGTGCGCTGATCCATGCGCTCATCGCGTGGCTCCTTCCAGGAGGTGGTGGAGGTCGCGGGCCGTACGGGAGAAGCCGCTGGCGCCCTTGCGAGCGGCCGCCCTGGCGACGGCGGGGAGCGGGCCGCGAGCGCCCGCCCATCCGGCCACCCGTACGGCCAGCCCGAGCGCCTCGGTGTGAGCCGCCTGCGGGCGCTCGCCGTCGCCGGGCAGCAGCGCGGGCAGCAGGCCGGCCAGGACCTGCCACACCTCGCGGTGCGCGCCGGCGACGGCCGCCGTCTCGAGGGCGTCGAGGGCGGGCGTGAGCCTGGCCCTTCGCGTGCGAACCAGCAGCGCGAGCTGGCGGCCGAGCTCGGCGGCGGGCAACTCTCCCCTGGCGGCCATCGCCGGCACCGCGTCGCCTTCCTGTTCGGTGAGGAGGACGGCGAGCAGCAGCGCCGTCCCCTCCCCCGCCGGCCCTTCGGCGACGGCCAGGGCCGTCGCGTTCTCGGCGCCCGCGTCGCTCCACCGGTTGAGCACGTACGGCAGGCAGTGCGCGGCCACCACGTCCCGGTCGGAGGGCAGGACGGAGGGCCACGACGCCAGCCGTTCGCCGTGATCGCGCAACGGGTATGGCGTGACGCCGGTCATGAGGAGGTCCACAAGCTCCAGCCCGGTCGGCTCGGCCTCGACGCGTGGGACCGGCATGCCGCTCCAGTCGATGGTGACGCGGGGTCGCGGCCGGTCGGCGAGCCACGCGGCGGCGGTCCTGCCTGCGGCGGCGGTCAGCGCCCGCGCCCTGGCGACGATCTCCGGCGGAATCAGGCGGGGCAGGCGCAGCAGTGCCTGCTGCAGGTCGGCGTCCATGGCGGCGACTCCCGCGCGCTCGTAGCCCTCCAGGCGGGTGAGCAGCACGTCCGGGTAGAGGTGGCCGTCGGTGACGGTCGGGGTGGCCAGCAGGTACGGCGGAAGCCTCCCCTCCGCGTACGCCGTCCTGATCTCGGCGAAGCGTCGCAGCGTCACGTAGTGCGGCGCCGAGACCTCGCCGGAGTGCGGCATCCGGCCCTGCCGGGCGCCGGGCTCATGGCCCATCGCGAGCGCCCACTGGTGCTCCCACAGCCACCCGTCCCACGTCCCGCGGCCCGTCCTGCCGCCGCGGGCGAAGGCGTCGCGCAGGGCGCCGGGGTCGTCGGCCGCCTGGCGGACGAACGACGCGAGCCAGGACTCCACCCCCTGCCATCCGGAGTCGGTCTCCAGGCCGCGAGCCAGCGCCGCCGGCGGCAGGGCGCGCGGATGGAACGGCTCGGGTCCGCGCACGCGCGGCAGGATGCCGGGCGTGAACGGGTCGGCGTCCGCGGCCCGGCCGCCGAAGGCCGCGGCCAGCGGCTCGCCGACCGAGGGCGGCAGCAGGGGCAGCGCCGTGCGGATGGCCTCGGCCCCCGCGGGAGAGAAGCGGTCGGCGAGGGCGATGGCCAGGCGGCCCGCCCTGTCCTGAACCTCCCGCGACGTGCAGGCGAACGCGCAGGCCAGCGACGGTGCGAGCGCGTCGAGGCCGGCGAACTCCTCGACCGCCTCGTCCAGCCAGCGCAGCCCTTCGACGACCAGCTTGCGTTCGGGTCTGGACAGCAGGCCGTCGAGCGCCTCGGCGAGGTCTGCGCGATCGAGCCTGAGGCGGCGCAGGTGACTGAGCGCCAGCCCGGCGACGCCGGCAGGGGCTGTGGGCAGCAGACGCAGGTAGTCGCGGGCGCGGGCGTGCACCTCGTCGTGGGAGGGTTCGAGCAGTTCGTGCAGGCGGGTGAAGAAGCGCAGGTCGGTGGCCGAGCCGCCGCGCAGGAAGCGGCGGAGGCAGCCGTCGAGGAGCAGGTCGCGGTCGACCGCGCGCTGGTTCTCGAGCACGCGGAGGCTGGCCAGCCAGGTGCCCGCGGTCAGCGGCTCGCTCCGCTCGTGGCGCAGCGCCCTGCCCACGCCCTCCGCCTCGAAGATCCTCGGCAGGAGGGCGGGCAGCAGCGGGTCGTGGCGCAGGCCGTGGGCGCTGGGCGGGCTGGAGATCCAGGCGGCCACGAGGGGGTCGTGCTCCGGCGGGGTGGCGCCGGTCCTGCGCAGCAGCTCGACGGCGAGGGGCAGGTTGCGGTTGCGGACGGTGCGCGCGCGCAGGGTCAGCCGGACGGCGAGGTCGGCCTGCCAGTCGAGCGGGCGCGCGGCCAGGACGTGGAGCAGGAGGGCGGGGTCGGCGGCGGCTCCCGTCCGCGGTTCGAGGTCGCGCCTGTTGAGCCAGGACACGACCGCGGCGACGCCGCCCAGCGTGCCGGCGCCGGCGACCCGCATGCCCTCGGTCCACGCGGGCTCGCCGAGCCAGGCGCGCCCTTCGCGCAGCGCCGCCGGTAACTCGGCGGCCACCTCCCTGCGGCCCGCCTCGTCGAGGCGGGTCACCCTGGCCGCGACCGTGGCCGGGTCGCCGGTGCGCAGCGCCGTCCGCACGGCCTCCCAGGCGCTCACGCGACCACCTCGGGCGTCTCGGCGTCGGACTGCACGGTCTGCCAGGCGCTCACACGACCACCTCGGGCGTCTCGGCGTCGGAACGGGCGGCGATCCTGGCGGCGAGCACGTGCTTGCAGGGCCCTCGCGAGCCGCGGTGGTCGAACCACCACTCGCAGGTGCACGCGCCCTCCCCGATGCGCACCCGCCGCACGCCGCCGGAGGTGGTGACCTCGGCCGTGTCGGCGCCCGTCAGCCGCACCGCGCCCGTCTCCAGCAGGCGGCGGGCCGCGAGCAGCCGGGGGTTGAGCTCGGCGACGTGGACCCTGTCGTAGGGCAGCTCCCTGTGGAAGTGGCCTGCCTCGTGCAGGTCGTAGCCGACCCTGCCCGCCGTGCCGAGCTGGGTGAGCGCCGCCCGCACCCGGGTGACCGGCAGCCCGGAGCGTTCGGCCAGAAGGCCGAGTTCGACGGAGGGCTCGAAGTTGAGCAGCATCCCCACCACGTCGGCGTCGTCGGCGGCCGTGTCACTCGACAGGTCGTCGAGGACCGCGCCCTCGCCGGAGAAGCCGCGGTACGGCTGCGGCGACACGCACAGCGTGTAGCGCATGCCCGGCAGTTCGAGCTCCCACGCGCTGGCCATGTGGTCGTCGGCGGTGGCGGGGCCGTACACGCGCAGGGCCCTGGCGAAGCGCAGCAGCGGGTGGAGGGTGGCCAGGCGTCCGGCCCCCGCCAGCCGTACCGCGCCGGGGCCGCGGGTTTCGGAGACCCGCAGGTCACGGCCCGCGGGCACGGCCCACACGTCGGCGCCCGCGCGCTTGGGGAGCGAGCGGAGGAAGCGGACGGCCAGCGGCCCCTGCAGCTCCGCGCGCAGGTCGAAGCCCGCCGCGATCACCTGCACCTCGGCGAAGCCGCGCAGCCAGCGGGCGGGCAGCGGCACCTTCTTCTCCACCACCGCGCCGTCGAGCGTGGTGACGGCCAGTTCGTCGGGGCCGACGCCGAGGTGGAGCGGGTCCCTGCCGCCGACCCGCGCCAGCGCCTCGCGCAGCGGGCCGTTGACGTCGACGTTGGTGGTGCCCCTGTCGACCACCTCGCCGTCGAGTGCGGGACCGAGCACGTCGAGCCTGGCGTAGACGCCGCCGCAGGCGGAGAACGACTCGAACCTGAGCCGGTCGCCGTCGCAGGTCACCACCGGGTCGCGGGTCCAGCCGGGGCGCGGCTGGTGGTAGCGGGCCATGGCGACGTCGGCCACCGCGAGCAGCGCGGCCGCGGCCGGAGCGGCCTGGGTGAGCAGGCCGCTGAAGAATCGGGGATGGGCCTGTGGTCCCGTCAGCGCCCTTCCGCCGGAGGTGGACAGGCCCAGCTGTCCGTGGGTGAGGGTGGAGGGACCGGCGTAGGAGTACGCCTGCACCGCGTTCGTCATGCCGGGGACGATAGAGATCGTCTCCGACAAAACGGCGGGCCGCGAGTACGTAAACCTTCCGATGCGCCCCACCTGGCCTTCCTCCACAATCGGCCAGGTGATATCCCGTGTCGCCTTCCAGCCCTCCGCGCCGGTCGAGCGCGGTTCCCGCGGCTATCACGACCCGTTCGGCGGCGCGGCGGCGGTCTGGGACTACGCCACCTGGACGAGCCTCGAGGTCGATACCGGCTTCCCCGCGGCCGAGCTGGTGCCGTCGTGGACGGCGCGCACCCCTGCGGGCAGTTGGCTGGAGGTGGAGCTGCGCGGCAGGACCGCCGACGGCCGCCGCACCCGCTGGTACGTCATGGGCAGGTGGGCGGAGACCGCCGCCGACATCCGCCGCACGTCGCTGCCCGGTCAGGGCGACGAGGACGGCGACGTGGCCGTCGACACCCTGGTGGCCAAGCGCCCGCTGGTCGCCTACCAGGCGCGGGTCACCCTGTACGGCACGGGCGCGAGCGTGACCTCCTTCAGCGTGATGGCCTCCGGCTCTCCGGCCCCTGTACGGCCGACGCCTCCCGGCAGGGCGAGCGGGATCGAGCTGCCCGTTCCCGCGCTCTCGCAGCGGGTGCACGCCGGCCACTACCCGGAGTGGGACGGCGGTGGCGGGTCCTGGTGCAGCCCCTCCTCGGTGACGATGGTGCTCGGCTTCTGGGGAAGGGGCCCGTCTGCCGAGGAGCTCGCGTGGGTCGATCCGGCCGATCCGTGCCCGGCCGTCGACCACGCGGCCCGCGACATGTACGACCACAGCTACCAGGGGTGCGGCAACTGGCCCTTCAGCGTGGCCTACGCCGGGCGGTACGGTTTGGACGGGTTCGTGACGCGGCTGCGCTCGCTGGCGGAGCTGGAGCTGCTCATCGCCGCGGGCATCCCGGTGATCACCTCGCAGTCGTTCAAGGAGCACGAGCTGCCCGGCGCCGGCTACTCCACGACCGGTCACATCATGGTCGTCACCGGATTCACCGCCGCCGGCGACGTGATCGCCAACGACCCCGCGACGGAAGGCGTCCGGCGGGTCTACCCGAGGGCGGCGTTCGAGAACGTCTGGCTGCGGGGCTCGGGCAGCGCGGGCATCGTCTACGTCCTCCACCCGCCGGAGGTCCCCCTTCCCCCATCCGACGGCAACTGGTGATCCATGAGGGTCATCACGACGAATGGGGTTGGAGTGGAGTACGGCGGGCGGCGGGCGTGGCTCGCGCGCGACGGACGAGCCTGGACCGAGACTGTCGCCGCCTCCTGCTGAAACGACCTTTGTGGGGATGATGTGAAGAGCGTTGCCGAGATCTGCTCCGACCTGATCAGGTTCGACACCACCAATCCCGGCTCGGGCGAGCGCCCGGCCGCCGAGTACGTCGCCACGCTGCTGGCCGACGCGGGCCTCAAGCCCGTCGTCTTCGAGTCCGCGCCACGGCGCACCACGGTCGTGGCGCGCGTCGAGGGCGACTCGCCCGACGCGCTGCTCGTCCACGGCCACCTCGACGTGGTCCCCGCCGATCCCGCCGAGTGGCAGATGCATCCTTTCTCCGGGGAGATCGTCGACGACTGTGTGTACGGCAGGGGCGCGGTCGACATGAAGGGCTCGTGCGCGATGACCATCGCCACCGTGCTCGATCTGCAGGCCAGAGGGGTGCGGCCGAAGCGCGACCTGGTGCTGGCGTTCCTGGCCGACGAGGAGGCGACCGGCGACTACGGCTCCCGCCACGCCGTCACCGAGCACCGCGAGCTGTTCGACGGCGTCACCGAGGCCATCAGCGAGTCCGGCGGGTTCAGCGTGACCTCGGGCGACGTCAGGGTCTACCCGATCGCGGTCGGCGAGCGCGGCACCTCGTGGATGGAGCTCACCGCGCACGGCGTCGCGGGCCACGGGTCCAGGCCCGCGGTCGACAACCCGGTGGCCACGCTGGTGCACGCCCTGTCGCGGGTCGCCTCCTACCAGTGGCCGGTGCGGCTGACGCCGTCGGTCGCCGCGCTCCTGGAGAACCTGTCGGAGGTCATCGGCCGGCCGATCGACCTCGACCGCCTGGACGAGGAGGCGGCCCGGCTGGGCGCGCTCGGCACCCTGTTCAAGGGCCAGATCCGCAACTCGGCCAACCCGACGATGCTGTCGGCCGGATACAAGGTCAACGTCGTGCCCTCCACGGCCTCGGCCCACGTGGACGGCCGCTACCTGCCGGGGTTGCAGGAGGAGTTCCTCGCCACGATCGACGAGCTGCTCGGCCCGAAGATCACCCGCGAGTTCGTCAACCTGGAGGACGCGCCCGCCGCCCCGTACCCGTCGGCGTTCTTCGACGAGCTGGGGGCGGCGCTGGTGGCCGAGGATCCAGGGGCGCGGCCGGTGCCGTACGTGATGAGCGGGGGCACCGACGCGAAGTCCTTCGCGAGGATCGGCATCAAGGGGTACGGCTTCGCGCCGCTGATGCTGCGCCCCGACCTGGACTACTTCGGCATGTTCCACGGCAAGGACGAGCGCGTGCCGGTGGAGGGCCTGGAGTTCGGCACCCGTGTCCTGACCCGCCTGCTCACTCACGCCTGACCGGCCGGGGCGGTCGACGGTCTTCCGGCCGGGCCGCCCCGTTCGTCGTTCGGCCGTCCGGGGCGGGTGCATCCGCCCGCCCCGTGCCGCCGTTCCGGTATGCGGACCCGGCGTTCCGGGACGGCCGCGCGGGCCGATGACCCAGGCGGGCGACTGTGACAAGCGGTGGGAACGGCCGCGCCTGGGGACGGTCAGCGCACCGTCAAATCGGACATTTCGGCTGTATGACTACTAAACGTGCTGCTAGCATCACATACTGTGACTAATCCGAAACGCGTAGAAATCGGCTGGCCCGGACTAGGCATCACCGTGACCGCCGAACTCGATGAGCGCAACGCCGCTCTCGCGCAAAGCCTGTGGGACGCTCTGCCGTACCGCAGCCTGCAGGGCCACGCCCTGGTGGCGGGTCACCACCTCTACCACGTCGCCCCGGTCCACGGGCTGCTGCACCAAGCGGCCACCTACAAGGTCGACGACCGGCGCTTCGAACCCGACGGCACGATCTTCGCCTCGCGCCTGCAGCACCTCGGCATCAAGTACGGCGAGCTGACCGAGCCGATGCCCGCCACCCCGATCGGCAGGATCCTCCCCGACGACCTCGACTCGCTCGTCGAGGCGGGCCACGCGGTGTGGGAGGCGGTCTACACGACCAAGAAGCCCGTCATCGCCGAAGTACGCAGGGCGGGCGGGGCCGGCGGGCACAGCCTGCCGCGCCTGAAGGCCCGCGACCAGGAGACCGACGCGCTGATCGGCGACCTGCACGCCGAGACCGAACGGATCTGGCTGGAGCCGCCACAGGAACTCGTCGACCTGCACGAAGGCCGCATCCCCTCGGGGGCGGGCAGCTTCCAGACCGTCCTGACGACGGTGCTGTTCGTCAACGGCGAGACCCGCCCTCTGGGCTACGCCAGCTACGGCGGCCTGGTGCGCGCCGCCTACGAGAACATGTCGCTGGAGGCGCTGCGCCACATGGCGCGCCTCCTGATCGCCACCCCCGGAGAGTTCCTCGGGTACTGCGGCCTGGAGAAGGTGTGGTCCTTCACCCAGCGCGTCCTCGATCGCATCGACAGAATCGACGACCGCGACGACTTCGTCGCCCTCATGGCGCACATGGCGCTCTACGTCAACTGCCTCGGCGGTTGGAACCTGCACCTGTTCCCGTGGCAGCTGGGCGACCACCTGCGCCGTGAGAGCGCGGTCGCATGACCACCCACGCACAGGTCGTGGTCGTCGGCGGCGGGGTGATCGGACTGTCGATCGCCTACCACCTGGCGGAGGCCGGCGTCGGCACCATGCTGCTCGAACGCGACGCGCTCGGATCGGGCGCGTCGCGGGCCACGGCGGACGTCGTGCGCGCCTACTTCGCCGGCAACCCGGTGAGCTCGGCGATGGCCGTGCGGAGCCTTTCCGCCTATCGCGACTTCTCCATCCGGCCGGGCCTCGACCTGCCGCTGCGGCGCGTCGGCTATCTGGTGCTGTTCACCGAACAGCACCAGATAGCGGCCTTCGAGGCCGACCTGCCCGCCCAGCGGGCGGCGGGAGTCGACGTCGAGCTGATCGACGCCGACCAGGCCAGGCGGCTCAACCCGCTCATCAGCGGCGACCTGCCGCTGCTGGCGGCCGCCTGGTCGGCCGAGGCGTACGTCTCCGACACCGCCGCGATCGTCGACGGCTACGCGGAGGCGGCCAGGCGGGCCGGCGCGCGGCTGCTGACCGGCGTCCCCGTCACGGCCATCGACGCCGACGCGGGCAGGGTGGAGACCGCCGGCGGCGCGATCACGGCCGACGCCGTCGTGTGCGCCGCCGGCGCGTGGTCGGCCCCACTCGCCCGCTCGGCGGGAGTGGACCTGCCGCTCACCGAGCCGATCGTCCAGGAACTGCTCACGACCGATCCGCTGCCGCCCATGCCGGACATCCCGATCACCCTGTACGCCGCCAGCGGCCTGCTGGTACGAATGCGCGGCGACGGGCTGCTGATCGGCATGGGCTACCCGGGTCCCGACAGAGGCGCGTGGCGGCGGCGCGTCGCCGCCCAGCTCGCCGTCGTCTATCCGAGCCTGACGGGGTCCGGGCTGTACACGGCCGTCACCGGCGTCCGCGACGCCAGCCCCGACCGCACCGCGTTCATCGGCCACCTGCCAGGGCCGCCCGCGTTCCTGTACGCGGCGGGCTTCTCCGGCCACGGCCTGTGCAACGCGCCCGCCGCGGGCGAGCTGGTGCGCGACCTCTATCTCGGAAAGGACCCCGGGTTCGACACGACCATGCTGACCGCAAGGCCAGACCGAGTGGGGTGACCATGGACATCGAACACGCCGAATTCGTCCTCGACCCCGCCACCCCCGACGTGCACGCCGACAACGTGCGGCTGCGGGAGGCGGGACCGCTGATCCCGGTGGAGGTCGAGGGGGTGCGCGCGTGGGCGGCCACCCGCTACGCCACGCTGGCCGTCGTCCTCACCCACCCCGACCTGTCCAGGGACATCAGATACTGGGACCCGGCGGCCAAGGCCGCCGCGCCCCTCGACACCGCGGTCAGCAGGCTCGCGTTCGACACGTCCATGCTGAACGCGGAGGGTGAGGACCACCACCGGCTGCGCTCACCGGTGTCCAGGTCGTTCACCGCCCGCAGGGTGCAGGAGCTGCGTCCGAGGATCGCCGAGTTCGTCGCCCATCACATCGACCGGCTGGCGGCCATGCCGCCGGGCCCTGTCGACCTGCGGCTGGAGTTCGCCTATCCGATACCGCGCGACGTCATCTCCGAGCTGATGGGCGTCCCGCCCTCACTGCGGGACGAACTCCACGAGCTCACCGACGTGGCCGCCAGGGTCGGCGACACCCCCGACGACGTCACCGACGCCCGCAAACAGCTGTACAGGCTGCTCGACGAGATCATCGAGATGCGGCGCGAGACGCCGGGCGAGGATCTGATCACCGACCTGATCGCCGCCTCCGAGCAGGAGGGCGACGCGCGGCTCACCCGATCGGAGGTGCTGGACACGGTCGAATTGCTATTCATCGCGGGGCATGTGACGACCGTCAACCTCATCACCAACGCCTCCCGGGTCATGCTGACGCATCCCGAGCAGCTCGCCGCGGTCCGCTCGGGGGCGTGGCCGTGGAGCGCGGTGGTCGAGGAGACCATGCGGTGGGACTCGCCGATCGCGCACTTCCCGATGCGCTACGCCGTACGGGATCTCGAGATCGAAGGGGTGCCGGTGCGCAAGGGCGAGGCCGTCATCGGCTGCTTCGCCTCGGCGGGCCGCGATCCCGACCGCTACGGGGAGCGGGCCGACCGGTTCGATGTGACCGCCCCCACGCCCAGCCACCTGTCGTTCGGGCACGGATCGCACTTCTGCCTGGGGGCGCCGCTGGCGAGGCTGGAGGGCGAGGTGGCGCTGGCCGCGCTGTTCGCGGCCTTCCCCGACATCCGGCTGGCCAACCAGGAGAACGGCTGGCGGCCGCTCGGCACCGTGCTGGGCAACAGCACCAGGCACCTGCCCGTGGTCCTCGGAAGGAGGGCGGAATGAGCCTCGGCCAGAGCGTCTTCGCGGGCGTCAGGGCGGCGGGCCCGCGTGACGTGCTGGTGTGCGGGCGGCGCCGTCTGACCGGCGACGACGTGCTGGAGATGGTGGCGGGCGCGGCGGCCGTGCTGCGGGCCCGCGGGGTACGGCGCGGCGACACGATCGCCTGCATGTCGGGCCGGCAGCCCGAGAGCACCGTCGCCAGGCTCGTGATGCTCGAGCTCGGCTGCCCCGTCGTCCACCTGCTGCCGGGACTGCCGATCGAGGCCGCGGTCAAGACCATGCGCATGCTCGGCACCACGGTCCTGCTCCACGAGCCTTGCCGGCAGGACGACGCCGAGCGGCTGCTCGACGCCTACCCCGTGCCGATCGTCTACCGGCTCGACGCGGACCTGTTCTCGACGCCGCACGGCGGCCTCGTCGGCCCGCCGAAGGTGCTGCCCGAGTCGTTGTCCGCGGTGGCGTTCACCAACGGCACCACAGGCGGCGCCAAGGCCGTCGCCTTCAGCCAGAGGGCCGAGCGGGCGCACCTGGCGGCGGCGCGGGCGACGCTCGCGCCCGAGCCGTGGCGCTTCCTCGTGGCGCCCGGCCACTACGTGCCCGACCAGCTCGTGCTGTGGACGCTGGCGACGGGCGGCACCGCGGTCCTGCTGGACGACGCCGACGTGGGCCGCGAACCCGAGATGATCGCCGGGGAGGGCGTCACGCACACCCTGGCGGGCCGGCCGATCGAGCTGTACGAGCTGGCAGGCCGGATGGGACCCGTGGCGCTCGGCGAGGGACCCGGCACCCTGAGGCTGGTGCTGTACGGCGGCGCGGCCGCGGTGCCGACGCGCAGCAGGGAGGTGGTGATGGGGCTCGGACCCGTGGCACTGCAGTGCTACGGGCTCACCGAGGCCGGCTTCGTCACCACCCTGTCGCCGCTCGACCATCTGCGCCCCGACCGGGTGACCTCGGTCGGGCGGCCCCTCGAGGGCGTCGAGGTGTGCGTGCGCGACCTGGAGGGCCGCGCGCTGCGGGTCGGCCAGGTCGGCGAGGTGTGGGTGCAGTCGACCCAGATCATGAGCGGATACGTCGGCGATCCCGCGCGCACCGCCGCGACGCTGCGCGACGGCTGGGTCCGCACCGGCGACCTCGGCCACCTGAACGCCGACGGCTACCTGTTCCTCGTCGACCGCGTCGACAACAGGCCGGCCGACGGCGTCTACGCCCACCCGATCGAGCACGTCCTGACCAGCCACCCTGCCGTGGCGGACGCCGCCGTCCTCGGGGTGCCGTGTGAAGGCGGTCACGCGGTGGCCGGCACGGTGGTCAGGCGAGCCGGCGGTGCCGAGCCCGCGACCACCTGACGGTATCGAGACCCCGCGATGACGACGCCCGCCCGTCGTCATCGCGGCCTCATGTGGAGGCGCGTCACACGCCGAAGGCGGCCAGGGTGCCCCACGTGGTCGCGACGCCCACCAGCGCGCCCGCGATCACCTGGGCGGGACTGTGGTGGGCGAGGCGGACGCGGGCCCAGCACACCAGGCCCACCAGCGCGCCGCCCACCAGCGCCGTCGGAACAGGCGGGAGCACGTGGGCCAGGACCACGGCGGTTCCGGCCGACACGGCCGCGTGGAAGGAGATCTTCCAGCGCAGCGTCACCGGCACGGTGACCGCGAGGGCGGCCAGCATCGCGGTGACGGTGGCGACCAGAAGGGTGGGGGCGCCCAGCAGGACCAGCAGGACCAGCGCGACGAGCACGGCTGCCACGGCCGCCAGCAGCGGTCCCGTACGGCGGGACCTGTCGACCAGGTGGCGGGAGTCGAGCCGTCCCATGCGGACACCGACGGCGATGACGGTGGCGGGCACGCCGCCGCAGAGGGCGGAGGCGAGCAGCCCCCAGGCGGCGCCGCTCCAGCCCTGGGCGATCAGCCCGACGGCGGGAGGCATGGCGATCACCAGCACCTGGGGGGCGAACGCCTCGGTCACCCAACCGGCCATCCTGGTCATCACCCGCGCGTACCCCCGTCTCGGTTCATGGTCATCCAACCTGCCACGAGCCGGACGGTGGAGGCAATCAGAGCACCGGCCCCGTCCTTCCGTGCGGAGTTCGACCTGGCGCCCGGACGGCGTTTGGGCCACAGTTGATCTCGTGCGAGACAGAATGCCGATCTCCCTTGGCGAGGGAGTGGAGATGTACGTCGAGGTCACCGGGGACGGCGCGGAGCGCGAGATCGCCGGTCGCCGCACCGCCGCCTCCCTCCAGGACGTGACCGACGCCCTCACCCGTTTCTCCTCCTCGCTGACGGAGTCGCTGAAGAAGAGCGGCGCGTCGCGCTTCTCCGTGGAGTTCGGCTGCGAGGTGGCCGCGGAGACCGGCAGTCTGGTGGCGGTGCTCGGCAAGGGCAGCGCGACCTCCTCCATCAAGGTGACGCTCGAATGGGAGGAGCCCGCCACGTGAGGGCGCGGCTCGCGGCCGCGACTCGCTCGGTCTGCGTGGCGCTGGAGTCGGGCGACCTGGTCGGCTCGGGAGTGTTCGTGGGGCCCGGCGAGGTCCTGACCTGCGCGCACGTCGTGAGTGACCCCGATGACCCCGTCACGGGGCGCTGGAACGAGCGGGAGCTCTCCCTCCGGGTGGCCGAGTGGCTGCCCGATCTCGATCTGGCGCTGTTGCGCTGCGACGGCGAGGTGGCGGACCTGTGGGCGGGGCTGTCGGCCGAGGCCGAGCCCGGCGACGAGCTGTGGGCGTTCGGCTTCCCTGGCGGCCCCTACCGCTCGGGCGATTCGGTCTCCTTCCGTTACGACGGCCCCTCACGCCTGCGCGGCAGGGACGACCTGCTGAGGGTGACGCACGGACGCGCCATGGAGGGCTTCAGCGGCGCGCCCGTGCTGAACTGGCGCACGGGCGGGGTGTGCGGCCTGCTGCGCCGCTCCGACCAGCCCGCGGGCGGGCCTCCAGGCGCCAGGCTCGTGCCCGTCCCCGTGATCAGGAGCGCGCTGCCGTCGCTGTCGACCGCGCCCGGCTGGCTCGGCCTGCTGGACGACGAGCAGATCGGCGCCGGCGGCTGGCAGGCGCTCGGCCCGAGGGTGCGCTCGTATCTGGCCGCCGCGCGCACGGAGGCGGGCCGCCATCCGTACGGCCTGGGCGTCGCGTTCGCGCCCCGCCTCGACACCGTCTACGTCAGCCAGCAGGCCGACGCGCTGGCGGCCACGGGCCCGGCCCGCCACCTCGACGCGGCGTCCCTGGTCGACGAGTACGGCGGCGGCCTCGTGGTCGGCGGGCCAGGTGCCGGCAAGTCGAGTCTGCTCAGGCACCTGCTGGCACTGGCGGCCGACGACCGGCGGGTACCCGTGCTCGTCCCCGCGGCGGCGCTGGCCGGCGACCTGCCGCTGCCGAGGGCCCTGGCCGAAGGCGTCTACGCGACGCTCGGATCCAGCGTGGACGATCTCGACCTGGCGGAGCTCCTGGCCCGGCATGCCGCGCCAGGCGTGCCGTGGCTGGTGCTGGTCGACGGCGTGGACGAGCTCCA
The DNA here is from genome assembly GCF_057708945.1 of Nonomuraea sp. bgisy101. Lineage (NCBI taxonomy): Bacteria > Bacillati > Actinomycetota > Actinomycetes > Streptosporangiales > Streptosporangiaceae > Nonomuraea > Nonomuraea sp. bgisy101. Next base: position 18,131 of record NZ_JBYITD010000050.1, on the reverse strand, counting down.
GGGGCAGGAGGCGCGGGCGCGGGTGCTGCGCGCCGTGGCGAGGTGGTGGCGCGACGACCGCTACAGGTTCGTGGTCACCAGCCGCCCGCTGCCCCAGGCCGAGCTGTCCGTCCTGCACGGCGAGCGCTTCCCCGTCGTGGAGATCCAGCCCCTCGCCGACGCCCAGCTCCCCGTCCTGGCCACGCGCTGGTTCACCGCGCTGGGCCTGGACGACGTGCCCGCCATGGTCGAGCGCTTCATGACGCGGCTGTCGCTCGGTCCGCTGGCCCGCGTCCCGCTCATCGCCACCATGATCTGCCTGGTGTTCGCCGAGTCCCCCGGCAACCCGCTGCCGCCCACCAGGGCCGAGCTGTACGAGCGGTTCGTGGGGATCCTGCTGGGCAAGGCGGGCAGGGAAGGCGACAGGCGGCTGCTGACGGACGTCGCCCTCAAGGTGATCACCGAGGACGCCGACCCCGGTGACCTGGCGCCCGCCGAGATGCTGCGCCGCAGCGGTCTCATGGTGGAGCGCTCCGGCGGCTTCGCGTTCGCGCACAGGACGATCGCCGAGTACCTGGCCGCCTGCCGGCTGGCCGAGCGGCGGCCGGGCCGGTTGGCCCGCTGGCGGATCATGCTCGGCGCGGGCAGGCAGAACTCGCTGGACCTGTTCATGGCGGCGTTGCTCAAGGACAGGGGTGTCGACCTGACCGAGCCCGTCCCGCACAGGTTCCTGCTGCCCCGCCTGGCCCACGCCAGGCTGGTGGCGGCGCTGGCCCGCGAGGGCGTCGCCGTCCGCGGCGGGACGCTGGAGGCGGCCGAGCGGACGCTGCGTGAGGTCGTCGAAGGCCGCCTCCAGGCGGTGCCGGAGGCGTTGAGGGAGTTCGGCTGGAATGGGCCGACGACAGTGTCCTGGCCGCCACCTCGTTGGCGTTGCTGAACAGGTCCGCGGGTCTGGAGGCGCTCGCCCGGCTCGCCGCCGACCCGGAGGTGGGCGGCTTCACGATCCACGACGCGGGCGGGCACATGGCCGAGCTGCTCGACGTGGCGCCCGAGGAGGGGCGGGCGCTGCTGGGCAGGCAGGCGGCCGACCCGGCGAACAGGAGCCACGACCGGCTGGGCATCGCGCGCTTCCTCGGGCAGCCCGAACTGCTGCGGGCGCTCAGCGCCGATCCGAGCATGGACGACGACGACCGCCTCGCCTGCGCGAGAGATCTGGACGAGGCCGACCTGTACGCGGCGCTGCTGGAGGACGGCACGGTCGCAGTGACATGGCGCAGAGCCGCGTTCGAGCGGCTCAAGGAGCTGCGGCCCGGCACCCCCGACCCGTTTCCTCCCGCGCCGGACCAGGCGTGGGAGCGCATGGCGCACGTGGCCCGCGCCAAGGATCCCGAGCAGGCGTGGGCGGCGCTTCGGGATCCGCGGGTGCCCGCCCTGCCCAGGGTCTTCGCCTGCCTCCTGCTGCAGGACTGGTCCCCCGAGGACGGCAGGGCGGCGCTGGACGAGCTGGCCAACGATCCCACGCTCGGCGGCTTCCACCGCGTCTTCTGGGGGCAGGACCAGGCGCGGCTGGCCGCCGACCCCGGCCTCGGCCGGCAGTGGCGGGTCTTCGCCGCCGAGCAGCTGGGCGACCCCGCGCTGCTGTCGCGGCTGGCCGCCGACCCGACCTTGGACAGCCGGCATCGGCGGCGATGCGACATGATGGCGCGGTGGATCAGATCACGCTGAGCGCCTGCGCCGAGGTCGGGTTCCAGGTGGCGGGCCGTAAGGGCGCGCATGGCGCGATGCGGGCGTTACGCCGGGTGATCCCGCTGGACGCCTACGAGTTCGTCGCCTTCGACCCGGTCACGGGACGGCACCGCAGTCTGGTCTCCGACGGGCTGAGCGGCGTACCCGTCATCAGGGAACGGCGGGGCGGGGGGAGCGAGCCGTACCCGATGGACCCCGCGCAGCTGGCCTCCTACGGCTGGCGGCAGGGGCTGACCACGCCGCTGCTGCTGGCCGAGGGCCGCTACACGGGGTTGTTGCACCTGTCGGCGCCCGGCTTCCCCGAGCACGCGCGGACGGTCATGGCGGCGCTGTCGCCGACGCTGGCCCACGTCACCGACCTGACGCGGTGCGTGATCGACCCCGTCGGGCTGCCGAGCGGCTTCGCCGCCGTGGCCTTCGACCGCGGCGGCGTGGTGCGCGACGTGGCGGGCGCGGCCAGGTCGGACGTGGTGGCCGCCGACCCGGCCATCGCCGCCCACGCCCGGGCCTTCCTCGACTCTCGGGAGCTGAGCAGGCACGGCCTCTGGCAGGACTCGGGCGGCCAGTGGCGGGAGGTGCGGATGCTGCGCGCGGGCGTCGGCTCGCACGGCGAGCTTCAGGGGGTGGTGGTGGCCGAGCGGGCCTGCTGCCTGCCGTACGAGCTGACAGGGCGGGAGGTGCAGGTGCTGACCAGGGTGGCGGCGGGCGACTCCAACCCGCAGATCGCCGCCGCCCTCGTGCTGAGCGTCCGCACGGTCACCACCCACCTGGAGCACATCTTCGCCAAGCTGGGCTGCGACAGCCGTACCAGGGTCACCACCAAGGCCCTCGCGGAGGGCCTGTGCGTGATCGACCTCTAGACGCCCGCCGCCGCCCAGCCCGCGGGCACGGTGACGAGCAGCAGTTCGAACCAGACGGTGTTGACGCCGTTCTCCCTGGTGTAGCCCCAGCGGTGGCTGAGCGCCTCCAGCAACGGCAGGCCCCGCCCGTTCTGCGCGGTCGGGGAGGCGGTACGGCAGGCGCACGGCGGCCCTTCGGACCCGCCGTCCTTGACGCACACGCGCACCCTCGTCCCGGTGGACAGCACGGTCAGGGTGAAGGTGCCGCCGTCACGCGAGGCGGAGTGCACGACGGCGTTGGTGACCAGCTCGCTGGTCAGCAGCACGCTGTCGTCGTGCAGCGGATGTCCGGATCCGAGGGCGGTGGTCACCAGGCGGCGGGCCGTGGCGACCTGGTCGGGTGCTCCTGGCAGGGTCCAACTGTCGTACTCCGGCGGTTCCACGGCGACCTCCCCGACTGCGGCGACCTTGTAAGGACGCGGCGCCCCGCGGGCAGGAGGCGTCACGAAAAGGTAGGAATGCTCTTGCTGGGCGGAACCGGATCAGGTCCGGCGCCATCACGCTCCGGCCTGGCCGTCGTCGATCCGCGCTTCCTCCTCACCGGCGGGCGGGTCGTCAACCGGGGCGGCCGACCGAGTACGCTGCGATCGGATGAGGCGACTGGAAGGGGAACCTGGGCGTGAGCAGCCTGGAGGCCGTCTGGGTGCAGCCGTACGAGCAGCCTGGCGCAGCGGTCGTGACGGGTGTCTTCGACATCCTGCACGTGGGCCACGTCCGCTACCTGCGGTCGGTGGCCGAACGCGGCCTGCCGCTGGTCGTCGGCGTGGAGGACGATCCGCGCGTGCGCGCGTGGAAGGGCCCGAGCAGGCCGCTGAACCCTGCCGCCGAGCGGGCCGAGGTGCTGGCGGAGTTGCGCTCGGTGTCGGGGGTGTTCATCGTGACCGGCCCGCCGGAGGCGCACGGCCCCGAGGACTACATCGACCTGCTGGCCCCGATGCAGCCCGGCGCGCTCGCGCACACGGCGGGCGATCCGCACGCGGGCGGCAGGTGCGCGGCCGCGGCGCTCCTGGGCGCGCGCTGCTGGGAGCTGGAGATGATCCCCGGCCGTTCGACGACCAGGATCGTCAACGCTGGGCTAGGATGACCCCCATGCAGCGCGCCATCGTCACGACGACGCCGGACCCGTTCCCGGCGCGCTGATTCCATGCTCCCCGGGCGAACGCCCGGGGATCGCTGGTCGTTCGCCCTCGTTTTCCGAAGGGTTCATCATGAACGACCATCGAAGGCTCGGCCGCGAGCTCGACCTCTTCGACACCCACCCGCTGATCGGCTCGGGACTGCCGTTCTGGCTGCCCGCGGGCGCCGCCGTGCGCAGGGCTGTCGAGGACTACGTGCACGAGCTCGAACGCCGCAACGGCTACCAGCACGTCAACTCGCCCGTGCTCGGCAAGCGCGAGCTCTACGAGAGATCGGGGCACTGGGCGCACTACAGCGACGACATGTTCCCCGCGATGGAGGTCGGCGGCGAGCAGTTCGTGCTGCGGCCCAGCCTGTGCCCGCACCACGCGCTGATGTTCGCCGCCAGGCCGCGAAGCCACAGGGATCTGCCGCTGCGCCTGGCCGAGCTCGGCGGCATGTACAGGGGCGAGCTGTCGGGCGTGCTGGGCGGACTGTCGAGGGTGCGGGCCATCCAGCTCAACGACGGCCACGTGTTCTGCCCGCTGGACGCCGCCGCCGCCGAGGTGTCGGCCGCGCTCGACCTGATCGAGGCCGCCCACGGGCAGCTCGGCGTCGTGCCCGCCCGCTACCGCCTCTCGCTCAGGGGCGACGGCGCCAAGTACGTCGACGACCCCGCCATGTGGAGCAGCGCTGAGGCCATCCTGCGGGAGGCGCTGCGTGCCCGGGGCCGCACCTTCGACGAGGAGCGCGGCGAGGGCTCGTTCTACGGCCCGAAGATCGACATTCAGGTGGTCGATCCTCAGGGGCGCGAGAGCACCCTGTCGACCGTCCAGGTCGACCTGTTCCAGCCCGGCCGCTTCGATCTGTCCTACATCGGCCCCGACCAGGCGCTCCACCGGCCCGTGATGGTGCACAGGAGCCTGGTCGGCAGCCTCGAACGCCTGATGGCGCACCTCGTGGAGATCCACGGCGGCGCCTTCCCCGCCTGGTTCGCGCCCGTCCAGGCGGTGGTGCTGCCCGTCACCGACGCCGAGGTCCCCGCGGCCGAGGAGCTGGTACGGCGCGGCGTGGCAGCGGGTCTGCGCGCGTCGATGGCGGCGCCCGACCACGGCACCCTGGGGGCGCGCATCAGGTCGCACAGGCTGGTGCCCTACCAGCTGGTGGTCGGCCCCGCCGAGGCGGGGCTGGGCGAGGCGGCGCTGCGGCTGCGCGACGGCAGCAGGCAGGAGGCCAGGCCGATCGCGCAGTTGCTGGCCTGGATGGCGGCTAGAGCCAGCCCCGCTTTTTGAACGCCACGTAGAGCACCCCCGACGCGATCACGATGATGATCGTCGAACTCCAGAACCCGCTGCCCGACCCGAACCCCGGGTACGGCACGTTCTGGCCGTAGTAGCCGGTGATCATGGTGGGCACCGCGATGATCGCCGCCCAGCTGGTGAGCTTCTTCATGATCTCGTTGAGCCTGAACCCCTGCTGTGACATGTGGGTCTCACGGAGGTTGCTCATGAGTTCACGCAGGTTCTCGGTCCACTCGGCCACGCGCAGCACGTGGTCGTAGAGGTCCTGGTAGTACGGCGCCATCTCCGGCGTGGCCAGCAGCTGGTCACGCCGGAACAGCGTGTTGACCACCTCGCGCATGGGCGCGGCCACCTTGCGCAGCCCCGCCATGTTCTTGCGCAGGGTGAACATCCTCCTGGCGTCCTCCCTGGTCATCGGGCGCTCCTCGAACAGCTGCTCCTCCAGCTTCTCGACCTGCTCGTCGAAGTGCTCGACCAGCTCGAAGTGCGCGTCGACGACGTAGTCGAGCAGGCCGTGGAGCAGGAAGGAGACCCCGTTCTTCGCCAGGGCGCCGGCGGCGTCCCATCGGGCGGTCACCTTGCCGATGTCGAAGTGCTCGCTCTCGCGCACGGTCACCAGGGCGTTGCGGGTGGCGAAGGCGTCGACCTCGACGGAGTGGAGCCTGCCGTCCTCCAGGTGCAGCCAGTAGGAGGTGATGAACAGGTGGCTGTCGTAGACGTCGACCTTGGGCCGCTGGTGCTCCTGGAAGACGTCCTCCACCGCCAGCGTGTGCAGCCCCAGTTCCTCGGCGACGCTCTCCAGGTCGGCGGCGGTGGGCGCGCACAGGTCGAACCAGACGACGTTGCCGGGGTCGGAGACGTGGTCGGAGACCTCCGCGACGGGAAAGCCCTCCGACACGAGGACGCCGTCGCGATAAAGGCGGGTTCGCACCATGACCGTCCACCTTAGACGAGCTCGGCGAACCGCGCGGCGTTGCGTACGGCGGCACCTCCTGGATCGTTGTTGAAGTAGACGTAGGCCTCCCGCCATCCGGCCTCGTGCACGCGTCGCGCCCATGTTCGGAGCGCGGCCTCGCCGTACGCGGGCCTGGGGGTGGCCCTGCCCTCGTGCAGCCTGACGTAGCCCCACCTCGCGGTCCGCCACGGCGGGTTCAGCACCCTGCTCTCCCTGTCGGCCCAGCACAGCGCCGCCTCGCGGGCCTCCAGCACGCTCCTGACCTCGTCGGTCCACCACGAGGGATGCCTGAACTCCACCGCCACCCGCACCCTGCGCGGGAAGCAGGCCAGGCAGCGGTCGAGCTTGCCGGGGTCGGCCTTGAGCGTGGGCGGCAGCTGCAGCAGGATCGGGCCGAGCTTGCCCTTCAGGCCCTCGACCGCGGCCATCAGCCGTTCGACCGGCTCCTCGGGGTCGGTCAGCCGCTTGATGTGGGTGAGGTACCTGCTGGCCTTGACCGCCATCACGAACCCGTCGGGTGTGCGCTCGGCCCACTCCTCGAACGTCCGCGTGGACGGCAGGCGGTAGAAGGCGTTGTTGCTCTCGACCGTGCGGAAGTGTTGCGTGTAGGTCTCCAGCCACAGCCGCTGCGGCACCTTCTCCGGGTACAGCACGCCCCGCCAGTCGCGGTACTGCCAGCCGGAGGTCCCCACGAGCGTCTCCATGCCGGGCCCCTACCCCTGCCGGGGCGAGCCAGGCGGCCTCAGCCGGATCCGGCGGGCAGCGACGGCGAGCCTCCGCCGCTCTGGAGGGCGTCGGGGCCGTAGGCGGCGGACAGGATCCTCTCCGCGCGCGTACGGCACTCGGCCGCGGCGGCCAGGTCGTCGAGGTGCTCGTGGACGGCGGCCAGGTCGAGCAGGGCGCGCCCCACGTCGGGATGGCCGGGGCCGAGCGCCCGCTCGGTGCCGGACACGGCCCGTTCGAGCAGTTCCCTCGCCTCCACCACGCGGCCGCCGAGGAGCCTGGCCACGCCGAGCCTGCGCGCGCCCAGCTGGGCGTGCGGGTGGTCGGGGCCGAAGACCGAGGAGAAGACGCTCATGGCCCGTTCCTGGTGCGCCTGGGCCATGTCGTGGTCGCCGATGTCCTGGTAGACCAGGCCGAGGTTGGTGAGCGGCATGCCGACCTCGCCGTGGACGGGGCCGTAGCAGGCCTCGAGGATGGCGAGCGCGCGCTCGTGGCTCATCCTCGCCTCGTCGAAGCGGCCCACCAGGCGCAGCGCGTAACCGAGCTTGTCGAGAGTGTGGGCCACCTCGGGGTGCTCCTCGCCGTAGACGCCGGCCAGCAGCGCCAGCGCCTGCTCCTGCAGCTTGATGGCCTCCTCGGCGCGGCCGGCGTCCTGCAGCACCAGGCCCAGGCCCGACAGCGCGTGGGCGACGTCGGGGTGGCCGGGGTCGAGCAGGCTGCGGGAGGCGGTCAGCGACCTGGTCAGCCACTGCTGGGCGGCGGCCAGGTCACCGGCGAGCCACGCGGCGAAGCCCAGGTCGCGGCCGATCCTGGCCAGCTCCCTGCCGTCGGCGTCGTCGCGGGCGGCCAGAATGCCGTGGCCGCGTTCCAGCGTCTGCCTGGCCTCGGGCAGTCTTCGCTGGCAGACCAGCACGTCGCCGAGGCGTTTCAGCACGTAGGCGACGCCCGGATGCTCGGGGCCGAAGGCGCCCTCGGCGAGTGTGAGCGCCTGCTCCTGCGCGGTCCTCGCGCCCTCCAGGTCGCCGACCACCTCCAGCAGCTTGCCCTGCTCGGTCAGCACGGCCGCGAGATCGGAGTCGGAGCCGCCCGCGCGTCGCAGCAGCGTCAGCGAGGTCTCGAACAGCCACGCCGCCCTGTCGAAGGCCGCGCGCGTGGTCAGGTAGCGGCCCGCGCCGCACAGCAACTGGGGAAGGGCGGGCGGCACGGTGTCGAGGTTGTCCGACTGCCCCGCCAGGTGGATCAGACCGGGCAGCACCTCGTCCCAGTGCGGCCAGTTCGTCGGGTTCTCCGGATCGGCCGGCGCCGTGGCCTCGACCAGATGGACGCCGCGCAGCAGCCACTCCTGCCGGCCCTCCCGCGACAGCGTGGCCATGGCGGCGACGCTGACCATCTTGTGCATCCGCAGCCGTCCCCTGTCGCGGTCGACAAGGGAGTGGCGCAGCAGGTGGGCGATGGCGTCCTGCAGGCCGACCTCGTCGGCGACGGCCGCCTCCAGGGCGGGCGGCAGCACCCCGGCCAGGCCGCGCAGCAGCCGCAGCGACAGGCCGTCGCCGCCGAGGCACGCGCACAGGTAGAGCAGCTCGGTGGCCGAGGCCGAGGCGGCCCGCACGCGCTCGAAGGCGAGCTGCCAGGCGGTGGAGAAGGTCTGGTCGCGCTCCCCCGCCCTGCTCAGCAGCTTGTCGGCCCTGCGCCGGAACAGGTCGGCGTACTCCTCGAAGGTCATGCCGGTCTGCTCGCTGTAGGCGGCGGCCTGCTCCAGGGCGAACGGCAGGTCTCCGAGCTGGTCGGCCAGTTCGGGCGCGCCCGAGGAACGCCCGGGCAGGCCGAGGCGCCGCTCGAGGAAGGCGACCGACTCCTCCCTGGAGAACGGGTCGATCCGCAGCGGCACGGCGTGCAGCCCCCACGCCGGGTTGCGCGAGGTGATGATCACGTGGCCCTCGCCGCCGTCGGGCAGCAGCCGTTCGAGGAGCGAGGCGTCCTCGACGTCGTCGAGGACGATCAGCCACCTGCCCATGCCCGCCAGCCTGTCGCGCAGCGCGGTGACCAGCTCGCCCCTGTCGGCGCGCTCGCGGACGCCCAGGCGCAGCGCGAGGTCCTCCATGGCGCCGGCCAGAGCGAGCGGCTCGGCGGCCGAAGCGCGCCACGTCACGTCGTAGTCGGCGGCGTTCCTGTGGGCGTACTCCACGGCCGCCTGGGTCTTGCCGACGCCGGCCAGGCCGTACAGGGCGACGGCGCGGCTGGAGGCCAGCGCGCGGCCGAGCTCGGCCAGCAGGTCCTCACGCCCGGAGAAGACGCGGTTGCGGGCGGGCAGGTTGGAGACGCGGCGCGGGGCGGACGGCCTGGCCGACCGGGAGGGGGCCGCGCCCTGCGTGTGGGCGGGAGCGGTCAGCGAAGGGTCGTGGGTGAGGACGGCCTGGTGCAGCGCCTGCAGGGTGGGAGCGGGGTCGACACCGAGTTCGTCGGCCAGGACCCTGCGCACGCGCTCGTAGACGTTCAGCGCCTCACCCTGCCGCCCGCACCGGTAGAGCGCGGTCATCAGCTGGGCGGCGGAGCGTTCCCTGAGCGGATGGCGGGCCACGCGCTGCTCGAGCCTGGGCAGCACCTCGGCGTGACGGCCGAGCGCCAGTTCGGCGTCGGTGCGGCCCTCCTCGGCCGCGTAACGCAGCTCCTCCAGCCTGATCGCGTCGAACTGCGCCCACGGGTCGGCGCCGAAGTCGGCCAGCGCGGGGCCGCGCCATAACGCCAGCGCGCTGTCGAGCACGGTGACGGCCTCGCTCCAGTCCTGTTTGGCCAGCTCGTCCCTGCCGCGCGTCACCAGGCTCTCGAAGCGGTGCGCGTCGACCCGCTCGGGGTCGATCACCAGACGGTAGCCGGGCCCGTGCGACTGCAGCAGCGCGGTGCCGCCCAGCGTCCTGCGCAACCGGGAGACGTGGGCGTGCAGGGTGTTGGTGGCGCTGCGCGGCGGACGCCCAGCCCACACCTGGTCGATCAGCTGGTCGGCGCTGAGCACGTCACCGTGGTGGAGCAGCAGCACCGCGAGGATGGCCGCGCGCTGGTGACCGCCGAGCGCAGCAGGGATGCCGTCGACCAAGACCTCGAGCGTGCCGAGAATCCCGATCTCCACGCGGGCTTCCATGCTGCGCTTCCCTTCTGAATGCTTGCAAGCGACTGTAACGCGTCACACATTGGGCTGAAACCAAACGAATCTGGAGGTGCGCCACCTATGGCGACCGTCGAGGAGATCGTCGGCCAATCCGCGCCGCGCAGGATCGGGGAGGCTCCGTGGCCTGAGCGGCAGGATTACCACCCTTCCCCCGTCGACTGGCGGAGTGAGGTCATCTACTTCCTGCTCCCCGACAGATTCAGCGACGGCAGGGAGACCGAGCGCCCGCTCCTGGACAGGACCGACCTGTGGGCCGCGAGGCCCCAGGGATGGCGCTGGGACCGGTGGGCCAGATCAGGACGGGAACGCTACCAGGGCGGCACACTGTCGGGGGTCGCTTCACGGCTGGAGTATCTGGACGATCTGGGCGTAACGGCGCTGTGGATCGGTCCGGTGTGGAAGCAGCGCCCCGTCGCCGGCGTCGAGGGCGCCCCTGCCGAACCCGACGACTACCACGGCTACGCGGTGCAGGACTTCCTCGAGGTCGACCCGCGCCTCGGCAGCCGGGCCGACCTGGTCGACCTGGTGAAGCAGGCGCACGCGCGCGGCATCAGGGTCATCCTCGACGTGCTCCTCAACCACTCGGGCGAGACGTGGGACTACGACCTCGGTGAGGAGGGGGCGCCGCGCTACGAGCGGCGCCCGCCGTACAGGGAGAGCCCGCCCTACGCCTTCGGCGCGTGGCGCGACGGTAGGGGCGGCAGGCTGCCGCACGGGGCCTCGCCCTCGCTGCCCGACCACGGGGTCTGGCCGGAGGAACTGCAGCACCCCGACGCCTACACCCGGGCCGGCGGCGACGGCGGTGGTTTCGGCCCTGGCGGCGACGAGGACCCGAACGCCCCCTACAGGAGGGCCGACTGGTTCAGCCGCGACATCGACATGCCGAGCAGGCTGCAGACGATGATCCAGATCTACAAGTACTGGATCGCCCTCGCCGACCTCGACGGCCTGCGGGTGGACACGCTCAAGCACGTCCCGCTCGAACACGCGCGCGCCTTCTGCGGGGCGATCAGGGAGTACGCCGAGCAGCTCGGCAAGTCGAACTTCCTCATCGTCGGCGAGGTGGGCGGCGGCGACACCATCCAGGAGAAGTATCTGAAGCTGGTGGGGCAGAACCTGTCGGCCGTCCTGGAGACGGGCGAGACCCGGGCGACGCTGCGCTCGGTCGCCGAGGGACAGACCAGGGCCGAGGACCTGTTCGGCCGCTTCACGCTGCCGCTCGACATCACCCACAGGGCGCTCGGCAGCCGCTACGTCTCCATGCTCGACGACCACGACGACCTGGCGATCTTCCCGCAGTCACGGTTCGGCTCCGCCGAGTCCTCGCCCTCGCGGACGGTCGTCGGCGCGGGCCTGCTGCTGTTCCTCCTCGGCATCCCCTGCCTGTACTACGGCATGGAGCAGGGCCTGACCGGGCCCGAGCAGGAGGAGCGCAAGTGGCTGCCCGGATGGGGCGTCAGGGATCTGGCGGGCGACATCTACCTGCGCGAGGCGATGTTCGGGCCCGACCATCCACGCGTCCTCGGCGGGCACGCCCCCGACCCCGACCTGCCCGGCTTCGGGCCCTTCGGCACCTCGGGACGCCACGTCTTCGACCAGGACAACGACGTCTACCAGCGCGTCAGGATGCTGCTGCGGGCCCGCAAGGAGCACCCCGTCCTGTCGGCGGGGCGGCAGTACCTGCGCAGACTCGGCAGGCAGGACGGCTCCTTCACCGCGCCCGAACCCGGCGAGGTGGTCGGCTGGTCGCGCATCCTCGCCGACGACGAGGCGCTGTGCGTGATCAACCCGGGCCACGCCTCCCGTACGGCGAGACTGCACGTGGACGCGGGGATCAACGCGGGTGTCACGGCGTTCACCGTCGTCGCGAACACGGCGGAGGTGGGCGGCGGCACCAAGCACCCCGTCGGGTCGACGGTGCCCGTACTCGCCGCGCCCGACGGGGCCCGCTACGTGGAGATCCACGACCTGCCGCCGCTGTCGGTCCTGGTGGCCGTCAACCGCTGACGGCCCCGCCGGGGGCGACGGTTCGCGCCGCCGCCCCCGGCGGATCAGGCACCCGTCCGCAGGCCAGCAGGACGGCGGCCACCGGGAGGGAACGGGGCACCGGCCCACCGCCCTCTTCGGCGGCGCGTCAGCCGTTGACGAGCCGGTCGGACAAGCGCATCGCGAGCGCGGCCAGGGTGAGCGAGGGGTTGGCGGCGGGCGAGGTCGGGAAGACCGACAGGTCGCACACGTAGAGGTTGCGCCTGCCGTACACCCTGAGGTCGGGGTCGACCACGCCGGTGGCGGCGTCGGCCCCGATGCGCATGGTGCCCACCTCGTGGCCCACCGCGCCGAGCGTGGAACGCATCGGCTGGGGGTGCAGCGGCGTACCGCCGACGGCCGCCATCACGGCGGCGCCGACCTCCGCCATGGTCTCCTCCAGGCCGGGCACCTCGACGTGGTGCATGACGAGGCGGGGGCGGGCGCTCCTGCCCTCGCCGCGCACCTCGACGCTGTTGCGCTCCTCCAGCGGGACCGCGGTGAAGAAGACGACCTCGCACGGCATGTCCGCCTCGTCGAGGTCGAGGTCCTCGTCCACGTGGTACTGGTTGAGGTTGACGCCCATCTCGACGACGGCGTTGAACGGCGTCTCGCCCGCCGTACCCCTGAGCAGGAGCTTGGCCGCGTCCCTCGCGCTGTAGCCGGGCGCGCCGTCCTTGACGGAGAACTTCCAGTAGTAGGTCGGGTGGTCGGTGATGCCGCGCCCGACCAGCTCGTGCTCCAGCCCCGCGTTGTGGGCGAGCACCGGGGTGCCGACCGTGCCGCCCGCCAGGATCACGCTGCCGCCCTCGGCGAGCCTGTACGTCCGCTGGACGCCCGCCGCCAGGTCGAACGCCTCGACCGCGGTCACCGCGTCGCCGTCGAAGACGAACCCGCAGACCTGGTGGTGGAGGTTGACGTGCAGCCGGTCGGTCCACGAGACGCGCAGCACGTCCTCCATGAGCAGCGCCGCGGTGGAGAAGATGCCGGAGGGGATGCCGAGACCGTTGACCGAGGCGTGCTCGGCCGCGAGCATGGCGTCGTCATCGGCCAGGTCGGGCAGGTGACCCTTCAGGAGCGACTGGATCGCGCCGCACAGCGTGTCCTGCGGCATGGCCGTGCCGTTCAGCAGATCCTCGGCCCTGGCGTACCAGGTGCCCTCCAGGTCCTGCCTGATCCGCTCCGGCCACCCCGCGAACTCGGCCGGCGTCATCCGCGGCACCAGCGCGCCCCAGAACAGCGACCTGCCGCCCAGGCAGAACGCCTGGGCCACGTCCATCGGCTGGTCGGTGTCGTAGCGCCTGACCTTGAACTGGTTCCACAGGTCCCAGACGCTGCGGTTGACATAGGGGCCGTGACGCCTGGGCAGGTTGCCGACATGCGTCGGGAACAGGTAGCCGCCGGCCTCGAGGACCAGCACCCGCGCCCCGCCGTCACTGTCGGCCATCAGGCGGTGCGCCAGCGTGCCGCCGCCCGTGCCGCTGCCCACCACGATGTAGTCGAAGAGCTGGTCGGCCGAGACCGGAGGAAAATGCACGCGCGCGGCCAGCGAGTCGGCCACAGGGATGTCGTCAGGCTGCTCGAACAGGTCGCCCAGGCGGCCCTTCATCGTCGCCACGTGCTCGCCGTCCACCACCCGGTTGGGCCCGCGCTCCCAGGCGCCGTCGCAGCGGAACTTGAACTCCACGGGGCCCTCGCCCTGAAGCTCGACGCGCCACTCGTCGGCTCCCCTGACGTACTCGCACGGAACGTCCGCCTGCCAGCCGTCCAGACCGCTGCGGACCGACAGCCTCGCGTCCGGCCTGACGCCGCCGCCGCGCAGCACGATCGTGAGAGTCCCCATCTTCGTTTACCTCCCGCCTTCAAAGGATCTCACTGCATGGGGCTTTCATGACGCTTGTGAACGGCTACAAGGTCCTGACAACCGGACGGGGGGATCCTGGGTCCAGGCGGGAGCGCGAACCGGGAGTGATCACGGGGCGCCTGGGGGAGGCGCGGTTCGTTTCCCGCCCCACACAGCGACGGGGACCGGCGAGGGCGGCCGGAGCGGCGGAGGCACCTCCAGCCGCTCCGGCCCGAGCTCGCCTTCGATCGTGGTAGTGTTTTCCACGCAAGGCCGCCGCGGAACGCCTCCCAGAGAAGGTTCCGAGGGGCTTGGCGGGACGTAGCGCAGCTTGGTAGCGCACTTGACTGGGGGTCAAGGGGTCGCAGGTTCAAATCCTGTCGTCCCGACCAGATATTCGCTGGTCGATGAGGGTGTCATCCGGAAGGGTGGCACCTTTTCGCATTCCTGAGTGACTAACTGCGTGACTATCGGGTGAAGAGCTCATCCATCACCTCAGCTCCGCCGAGCAGGACGGGGCGGATCTGCTTGCGGTAGACCGCCTCGGTGACGGCCGTCCCGCTGTGGCCCACGAGCCGGGCGATCTCCTCCAGCGGGACGCCGGAGTCCGAGAGCAGCGAGACGAAGCTGTGCCGCATCTCGCGTGGCGTCCAGTAGTAGGCGCGCAGGCCCGCGTCCTTGATGATCCTCCGGAAGGCCCGCCGCACGTTGTGCGCGTCGAGCGGAGTGCCGACGAGTGAGGCGAAGACGAGACCGTGATCTTTCCACTTCTTGCCCGCGTCCGCCTTGTCCTGCCGTTGCTGTTCCCGGTGCGCCTTGAGCGCCTCCACGCACCGCTTGGGCAGCGCCAGAGATCGTCGCGACCGCCGGGTCTTGGTGTCACCCCCGGCGCGTACCGACCGCCACACGGCGATCCACGGTGGGACGTCCTTGTCGGGATCTCCGACGAGATCCACCTCCTCCCAGACCAGCGCTCGCAGTTCCTCCGTCCGGGCGCCGATCAGCAGCGAGAGGACGACGTAGGCGTACATCCTGGTCCCCTCGGCCGCCTGCACGACGGCCACCGCCTGGTCCAGGGTGAGCGACTTGGACGGGCGCCCCTCTCGTCCTTCGGGGATCTCGGACAGGCCGACGACGTTGCGCTTGACCTTGTCGCGTGCCTGGGCGAACTTCACCGCCCGGTTGAGGCAGGAGTGGAGAAGCCGAACCGTGCGGGTGCTCAACACCTTGGCCTTGCCGATCAGCCACTTGTCGACATCTTCGGCGCTCAGCTCCCGCAGCTTTCGCGCGCCCAGGCCCGGGATGATGTGCTTCTCGCAGAGCGTGCGGTAGTTGGTCACCGTGTTGGGGTCGCGGCCGTGGAGACCGTACGTGAGCCAGCTCGTCACTGCCTCGGCGACCGTGTAGTGAGCCGGACCGCTGGCGAGACCGTCATCGTGATCACGGATGATCTCTTTCAGCTTGGCCTTGGCTTCGGTCTTGGTCTTGCCGCTGGCCCTCTTGACGATGCGCTTTCCGGCCGGGGTGTAGCCGACCGTCACCGAGGCGATCCAGCGCTGGCGTTGCTCGTCCCAGTGCAGGCCGCCGTCTCCTCTGCTGCGTCGCGTGGTCATGATGCCTCCCGTTCGAGTAGGGCGATGTAGTCGTCGATGGCCGAGGCCGGGATCAGCCGGGTCCGGCCCTGGGTGACCGAGCGCAGGCGGCCCGATCGGATGAGTTCGTAGATCACGCTGCGGCTCAGGCTGAGCAGGCGCATGGCGTCGCACACGCGGTAGAGCCGCCGCGAGTGGATCAGGATGGGCGCGCTCATGACTCCTCCCGCTCTGCGGCGATGCGGCGGGCGGTCTGAACGCGCTGGCGGATGTGTTCGGCGATGATCGCTTCGCCGGGGGTGTAGCCGATTCCGGCGAAGCGCCAGTGGCCCAGGACGAGGGTGGTGGCGTCGTCGAGGGCGGGCAGGCCGTGTTGCTGGCGGGCTTGCGCGGCCCGATGGCGAGTGCGTGCGCTTCTTAGGTCGCCGAGGTTGAGGGAGTAGGCGCGGCTCTTGCTGGAGAAGTGGCCGCGGAACCCGAGCATGTGCGCCCACGGCCGCAGCCGCAGGCCCTTGAACTCGGGGCGGGCGCCGAGCTCCCAGCAGGTCCGGATCATGGCGCGGGCGTGGTCGCTGACCGGTAGCGCGTCCAGGTGCAGGCCGGGCTTGAGACCGGTGCCGTGACACAGAGCGCACGACGCCATCAGGCTGGTCCAGCCATGCCCCCGGCAGGCCGGACAGGACAGCCGGTAGTCGATGGTGCCGGAGGCTTCGGCGCCCTTGGTGGCGTACTTGGCGATGTAGCCAGCCACCGCGCGTTCG
The DNA here is from genome assembly GCF_057708945.1 of Nonomuraea sp. bgisy101. Lineage (NCBI taxonomy): Bacteria > Bacillati > Actinomycetota > Actinomycetes > Streptosporangiales > Streptosporangiaceae > Nonomuraea > Nonomuraea sp. bgisy101. The sequence continues at coordinate 2,028 of NZ_JBYITD010000050.1, read as the reverse complement.
CTGAGCCCGTCGGCGCGGGGGTTGAGGAGGATGGGGCGGATGTCGAGCTGATCGCCCCAGGCGAGGGTCCACCGCCCCAGTTCGCTCGCGGGTGAACGCAGTTCGACGGCTTGCGCCGCAGGGGGGATCGCCCGGACCAGCAGGTGGTGATCCGCCCAGTCCGGTGGTGGCTGATCGCGTCCGTCCGGGCCGTCGAGGCGGATGATGGCGTGGAAGTGGACCAGGCCACGCCGCTGGTACTCGGCGACCTTGGCGAAGGAGACGCGTACCAGCTTGGCGAAGGTACGTCGGCTCGCCCCTGTCTGGTCTGCCAGGGCTTGCCGCAGGGCCAGGGTGAAGCGGTGCCAGAGCGCGCCCGCGTGGGCCTGCCACAGCACCGCCCCTCGGTAGTCGTAGCAGCCGGGGCAGAGCGGCTGACCGAGGCGGTCATCCTGCGGATGGTGGTGGGTGTGGCAGCCGACCGGCCGCCCGTGCTCGCACACGGCGCCGGGCTTACGGGGGCGGCAGGCGCGGCCGTCGCGATGGGAGTGAACGGGACCGAACGAGGGAGCGGTCAGGGTGACGAACGCCCGGGGGTGGGCGCTCACGGTCTCGGGGACGCCTTTGCCGCCGGACAGGCCCGCGCGGATGAGGTGGAAAGTATCGGCCTGGTAGACCTCAGAGCAGGCCGGGCAGACCGAGGCGCGGCGGTTGCCGCAGGCTTTGAGCAGGTGGCCGCCGGGTTCGTCGACGGTCTGGTAGTCGTGCAGGATCTCGCCGGTTGCGGCGTGGACGATGGCCGAGCCGCCGCTCAGGTGGACGGGTCGGGCGCAGCCGCCGGTCGCGGCGACCATCCGTTGCCATCGGGCGTATGCGGGGTCGTTGATCAGGCGTGCTAAGTCGGACATCCAGTCGGGTTGTGGGGCTGTCATGGCGCATCACCGTCCTCTCGTCTAGGCCGCTCCAGTGCTTCAGCATGTAGTACAAGTTGTGTCATGCTGACATCGTACGTCATCCTGTAGTACAAGTGGAGAGACGAGCGGAGGAAAGTACATGGAATTCGACGACACTCCCGACATCCCCGACGAGCCCACCGGGCAGACCGACGACTCCATCTGGCGCGTCATCGCCTCAGCCCTGCGCGCCGACATCCTCGACGGCCACTACACCCCCGGCAGCCCCCTGCCGAGCGAAACCCAGCTCGCCAGCCGCTACAGCGTCTCCCGCCCCACCGTCCGCCAAGCCCTCAAAACCCTCGTCCTCGAAGGACTGGTCACCATCGTGCGCGGACGCGGCACCTTCGTCCGCACCATCCCCGACCGCTTCCTCATCCTGCTCGGCGCCGAACCTCGCCCCGACCTGGTCGACCTGCGCTTCAACGAGATCAACCAGTCCTGGGGGTGGCTCCGCCTGCCCATCCCCGGCGAAGACGACGGCCAAGGCGGCGAGATCTACGGCCGCTCCCTCACCATCCCCGCCAACCGCGAGATCGCCGCCATGCTCGGCACCCGTCTCGGCCACAAGGTCATCCACCGGCTCAACCTGTGGATGCACGTCAAGAAGCGCTTCATCGAGGTCAACTCCTACACCAACGCCGACGTCATCCCCCCACCGGTGAAGAGGAACGGCCGCGTCCAGCCCAGGAACGAACCGTTCTACGAGCTGATCCAGGCCGACCGGGGCCCGATCGAGTGGTTCACCACCGTCACCGCCCGCATGCCGTACGAGACCGAACGCCTGCGCCTGCGCCTGGAAGTCGGATCGCCCATCCTGCTGATCCGCCGCATCATGCTCAGCCGCGACGGCCAGCCGCTGGAGGCCACCGAGATCAAAGCCGCAGCCGAAGAGTTCGAGACCACCACCATCAGCGAAGCCGCCATCGACCACACCCACACCCAACCCGCGACCGACGAGCAGACCGGATGGCCGGAGATGAGCCCGGACGGCCCGATCGTGCTCGCGCTGTGACTGGCTCAGAGTTTCTTTACTGGGTCAAGGGCTCGCTCCGCTCGCCACGCCGCCGCCCGCTCCGGGCGGCCTGGGGGGCGG
>NZ_JBYITD010000049.1:0-64379 GCF_057708945.1 Nonomuraea sp. bgisy101 | reverse complement strand
CTCCCTAGCTCCCGCTCGCCTCAAGCGCCCGCCCGTCGCGCATCTGCTCGCCTCATGCGCCTCACGCGCCCGCCCATCTCGCATTTGCTCGCTCGTACGCCTCACGCGTCCACCCGCTCGTGCACTCGCCCTCTCTTGGGCCGCGTGTCCTGCATCCGCTCACCGTGACCTCTCAACCGCGCCCATCTGCCGAGTCGCGGAGTCTTGGCCGTGCCCTGCATCGCTGATGTCGTGCCCACGCCGAGTCCTGCCGTGCCGCCCTGCGCCCTTCGCCTCGCACTCCACACCACGCGCCACATCAGGTACCGAGCACCGCACCAGCGCTCGAATGCTACAAGCAACCTGCTGCGGCCTTGGCCCAATATTCGAACATATCTTCGCTAGTTGATTCATGTAAGGCCGCGTACCGATCGTGCCTCGCTCCAGGCCCCACAAGCCCGCGAACCATGGCGAGCCGAAGTCCTTCGAGTGAAATGATCTCCAGCTGGGTCATATGTCGGTCGCGAAGCCGCACATCGTGAACACATCGCGGAGCTATCAACCATGGCCAGCAGGATTGGTGTCACAAAGAAAGTCCAGCTAGGGAGTTGTCCTCATGTTCACCACCGCCACAGTCGTCACCGTCCTGGCCGCCCTCTGGGTGGGCTTCTCTGCCTTCTCCCTCCTCCGCCGCGCCGAGTGGGTCGTGAAGCCGCTGATGGACTACGGCGTCCCCCGCTCGTGGTGGACCTGGCTGGGCGCAGCCAAGGCCGCAGGGTCCGTGGGCCTGCTGGTCGGCCTGTTCGTGCCGGTCGTCGGCGTCCTGGCCGGGATCGGTCTGGTGCTGTACTTCGCCGGAGCCGTCGTCACCGTGCTCCGGGCGCGCTCGTATTCGACCGTCGTCTTCCCCCTGCTGTACATGGGCCCGGTGATCGCCGCCCTGGTGCTGGGAGGCGTCGCCTGACAGCGACGCGGATCACAGTCACGCGGCCATCGTCGATCCCTCGCGTGCCCACTGCCCCGCCGCGTCGACCATCTACCGCCTGCGTGCCCCGCCGCGTCGACCATCTACCGCCTGCGTGCCCCGCCGCGTCGACCATCTACCGCCTGCGTGCCCCGCCGCGTCGACCATCTACCGCCTGCGTGCCCCGCCGCGTCCACCATTTACCCCCTGCGCCCCCGCCACTTACCCTGTGTGCGCCGCCTCCACCATTTACCGTCCGCGTGCCCGCCCGTCCCTGTCCTGCCTGGGCCGCCCTCCCAGCTCGCCCGACTCATGCAAAGACGGGACGATGGCCCCCTTGCGCCTGATCGCCCCAATCGCGCCCGCAGCCCGGCCAACTCTTCACCGACGCCACACCTGGATGGCTTTCGGGTTCCGGTTCGGGCGGGATGTGGCAAACCCGACCGATCTGCGTGTGGCGAGCGGGCACCCCGATGCGCTCACGACGGTAACCTCTCCAGAAGTGACAGGGAGCGGCCGGGTGGATGAGGAGACGCAGTGAGTCAGCAGCGGCGGGGACTGGGCAAGGGACTCGGGGCGCTCATCCCGACCGGCCCGATCGTTGACGGCACTGGGGCGGTGTCACCACCGGCCGCGGGTTCACCACCAGAATCGGCTCTACAGCCGGTCGCCGGGGCGTACTTCAAGGAGATCGCTCTTAGCGCGATCACCCCGAACCCCCGCCAGCCACGAGACGTCTTCGACGAGGAGCGCCTGGACGAGCTCGCCGCGTCGATCAAGGAGGTCGGCCTCCTCCAGCCGATCGTCGTCCGGTCCGTAGGAGGTGGCGCCTACGAGCTCATCATGGGGGAGCGCAGATGGCGTGCCTGCCACCTCGCCGGCCTCGACCCCGTCCCCGCCATCGTCAGGAACACCCAGGACGACGATCTCCTCCGTGACGCCCTGATCGAGAACCTCCAGCGTGAGCAGCTCAACCCTCTGGAGGAGGCGGCCGCCTACCAGCAACTCCTCGACGACTTCGGCGCCACCCACGAGCAGCTCGCCCAGCGCGTCGGCCGTTCCCGCCCGCACATCTCGAACACCCTTCGCCTGCTCAACCTCCCGCCCGACGTCCAGGTGCGGGTCGCCGCCGGACTCATCAGCGCCGGACACGCCCGCGCCCTCCTCACCCTGGACGACCCGCGAGCCATGGAGTACCTCGCCAAGCGCATCGTCGCCGAAGGACTCTCCGTCCGAACGGTGGAGGAGATCGTGGCCACTGGTGGCGCGAAGGCCGCCGGCTCCGAACCTCGTGCGCGTACGGCCAAGCGACCCTCGATGCCCGGCCTCGTCCGGCTGGCGGACCGGCTGTCCGATCACTTCGAGACCAAGGTCAAGGTCGACCAAGGGAGAAGGAAAGGCCGGATCATCGTGGAGTTCGCCACGATCGACGACCTCGAACGCATCATCAGCGCGATGGCCCCCGAGGCGGCCCACGCCATGCGAGAGGGAGACGCGGAAGCCTAGCTTCACTCGTTTCACGTGAAACAACGGGAGGTCCGTAGATCGGGCCTCCCGTTTCACGTGAAACACCGCCCAGGAACTGCCGGTCTCTCCGCGATCCGCCGACGCGGTCCCGACATCATTCAGTCCGGCGAAGGCGGGGCTGCCTCTCCGTCCCGCCGGAGTAAGCCTGCGCTTCTCCACGGCCCGCCGGAGTCGGCCCGACCTTCTCCACGGCCCGCCGGAGTTAGCCTGAGCTTCTCGGCCCGCCCGAGTCAGCCTGAGCTTCTCCACGGCCTACCGAAATGGCCTACCCTAGCTCCGGTCTGCCGGAATCGGTTCTCCGGTCTGACGGTAACGGTCTGACCTCTCGACCCACCCCTCCCTGCGGCATGAGGCATTGCGCGGCTGCCTCAACCCGGGCGGCGGTTTCACGTGAAACGCCAATCCAGCCCGACATCCAGCCGCTCGAACAGAGTCATCGCCGAGACCCTCTCGTCGTTCGCGTCCACTCATGTCCCTGGGCATCCTCCGAGACGCCCGGCTACCGTGTTCTCGCGCCCCTCTGTAGTCCTATAGCCCTGTAGTCTGCCGCCGGAGATTGGTTTGTTCGCCCGTGGTAGATCCCCCTCGGGGGCAATCCTCACGGCCGGCCTCTCCGTCGCTGCCTCGGGCGCCTGTTTCACGTAAAACGCCATCCGGCTCCATCCGTGCTGTGGATGCACTCCCAGCATCGGTCCATCATCTTGGCCGCCGGCCTCGGACGCCTGGCGCCGGCACCGCGCTGTTGCCGCATCCGGCGCCGGTCAACCGAGCGGCTCCTTGTTGTTGCACCCTTCGCTGAAGGCCGCCCACGCGCTCCGCCTGCCGGGGTCGGACACATCGAGCAGGAGCGAGCCGCCCTTGGCCGCCGAACTGGGGCACGCCACGAAGAACAGCGCGGCTTTAGGGTTGAGCGCGGTGGTCAGCAGCACTGCACAGGCGCCGGCCAACTACGGGCGCATGCGCCGGGCCCACGTGAAGGCGTCAGCGTGCACGCGGCCCGCCTCGACACCGCCAGCCCTCGAGCCGGCCGCCCCTCCGACTGTAAGACCGCACACTCAGACGCCAATCTCGCACCGCCAGACGCGAGACACCGGGCCCTCGGACCCTGAACCCCAGGACGCTGGACCGCAGGCTCACCGCCAGATGCCAGATGCCAGATGCCAGATGCCAGATGCCAGAAGCGAGACGCGAGACGCGAGACGCGGGGCGTGGGGCGTGGGCGCACGAGACTCGTGGTGTGGAGCGTGGGTGGGTGAGACGCAAGACACCAGACCGCCGGACCCTACCTCGGACCCCGGAGCCCGGGGCGCTGGACCACAGGCTCGCACCGCCAGACGCCAGACGCCAGCCGCCAGGCGCCGGAAGTGGGACGCGAGACGCGGGGCGTGGGGCGCGAGGCGTGGGGATGGAGGGAGCGCGGGAGCGTGGTGCGGACGATGTGAGAGGGAAGATCTGGCACCTGCGAGACGCGAGAGGTGAAGGCGTGAGGCGCGTGAGGCGAGGTGTGGGACGCGAGGTGCGAGACCGACAGACGTCAGATGCCGGAGCGGACCGTGGAACGTGGGCCAGCGGCCAGGGTGCGGCGCGGCCTTCTCCAGCTGTGGTCGCGCGCTCCCTTCGGCCGGACGTTGTTTCACGTGAAACGGCTCGGCTAGGGGAGGGCAGGTGAACGGGAGCATCGTTTCACGTGAAACCAGCAATCGGCGCGCCAGTGCACGGAGGTGCTGCCGGTTTCACGTGAAACGCTCGGGCTGCGGGTGAGTGGGCGGGTCGGCGCCAACACCCGAGTCGGCCCACCCGGTTCGGCGCTCAGTGTGTTCCGTATCGACTGATCGCAGCTGTGAGCCAGGAAGAAGGGAGTGGCTAGGCGGTCAGGGCGCTCTTGATGTCGTGGATGAAATCGTCGACCTGCTCGGGCGTGGTGTCGAAAGCGGTCATCCATCGGACGACGCCCGTCTGCTCGTCCCAGCCGTGGAACAGGTACCGCTCCTGCAGCGCCTTGGTCACCTTCTCAGGCAGGACCGCGAAGACCGCGTTCGACTCGACCGGGTAAGCGAGTGAGACGCCGGGCAGCCCCGCCACGCCCTCCGCCAGCCGAGTGGCCATCGCGTTGGCGTGGGCTGCGTTCGCACGCCAGAGGCCGTTCGTGAGTAGCGCCGAAAGTTGAGTTGAAACGAAGCGCATCTTCGAAGCCAGCTGAAGCGACTGTCGCCTGAGGAACGGCACCCCGCGGCTCAACGACGGCTCCAACACCACGACGGCCTCGGCGGCGAGCGCGCCGTTCTTCGTGCCGCCGAGGCTGAACACGTCGACGCCCGCGTCCGTGGTGATGGCTCGGAGAGGGCGATCGAGGTGCGCCGCCGCGTTGGCCAGGCGGGCGCCGTCCACGTGGAGGTAGAGCCCGGCTGCGTGCGCGGTCTCGGCGAGGGCGGCGATCTCGTCGGGGGAGTAGCAGGTGCCGAGCTCGGTCACCTGCGAGATGGAGACGACCTTCGGCTGCGACTCGTGCGGGTTGCCGAGCCCGCCCAGCCGCGCGGTGATGTCTCCCGGGGTGAGCTTCCCTTCGGCGGTCGGCACGGTGATCAGCTTGACGCCGAGCAGCCGTTCCGCGGCGCCCGCTTCATGCGTGGCGATGTGGGCGGAGTCGGCGCACACGATGCCGTCGTACCGGCCGAGCATGAGCGCCAGCCCGACCATGTTGGCACCGGCCCCGTTGAGCACGGCGAACCCTTCGGCGGCGTCACCGAACTCGTCCTTGATCTGACGCTCGAAGACAGCGGTCGCCGTGTCGCCGCCGTACGCGGGGGCGTCGCCTTCGTTGGCCGCGGAGATGGCTTCGAGGATCGCCGGGTGCACGCCCGCATGGTTGTCGCTGGCGAAGCTCTTGGGATACAGGGAGTCGTTGAGCACATCGCCAGGCTAATGAGCCGGTGTCGCTGTGATGAATCGAGCCCTGCCCCAGGCACCGGCCGCACTGACTTCCTCCGTAGGAGCCCGCCTTTTTCGTCGTGTCCGACAGAACGTGGCGGGATGTCGCCTCGCGGGGCGGGGTGGGGACGAAGCGGTGAGGGCAGCGGTGGCGCGAAGTGAGCCGGTGACCACAATGCCGGGAGGGCCGGCGACCACATGGCGGGTGACCAGAAAGGCGACCACATGGCGGGTGACCAGAAATAGGTGGGTGAAGGGTCAGGGTCGGGGGGTTGAGGGGTTGGGGATGGCGGAGCGGTGGGCGGCGCGTTCGAGGAGGGTGCGGCAGAGGACGCCGAGGTCCTGTCCCGCGGCCTCCACGGCCATCGGAAGGAGCGATGTCTCCGTCATGCCGGGGGCGACGTTCACTTCGAGGAAGTGGGGGAGCCCGTCGGCGTCGACGATGAGGTCCGTACGCGAGACGTCGCGCAGGCCCAGCGCCGTATGCGCGGTGACCGCCATCTCGGCGCAGGCGGCCGACGCCTTGGGGGAGAGGCGGGCGGGAGCGAAGAACTCGGTGTGTCCGGCGGTGTAGCGGGCGGCGTAGTCGTACACGCCTTCGTCCGGGACGATCTCGACCGGCGGCAGCGCCACGGGTCCTTCACCGAGGTCGACCACGGACACCGACACTTCGACACCGTCGACGTAGCGTTCGATCAGTGCCGTGTCGCCGTACGCGAAGCAGCCGACCATCGCGGCGGGGAGTTCCTCGGCCGTCCGCACGAACGAGGCGCCCAACGCCGAGCCGCCACGTGCAGGCTTGACGAACAGGGGAAGGCCGAGGTGGTCGACGATGCGTGTCAGGACGGCCGAGGCCCCGAGATCGTGGAACGTCTCCTTGGGAAGCGTCACCGAGTCGGGCGTTCGCAGCCCCACCGAACGGACGACCGCCTTCGCCGTCGGCTTGTCGAAGGCGACCCTGCAGGCGTCGGGGTCCGCGCCGACGTAGGGGACGCCGAGGAGCTCGAGCACCGAACGGATCGCGCCGTCCTCGCCCGCGCCGCCGTGCAGCGTGACGAACACCGCGTCGGGACGGTCAGCCAGCACCGCCGGAACCAGCGAGGCGTCGGTGTCGCGGGTCTCGACGTCGATGCCCGTCGCCCGCAGGACCTCGCTCACCCGCCGCCCGGAGCGCAGGGAGACCTCCCGCTCGTAGGACAGTCCGCCGGCAAGCACGAGCACGTGACTCAGGTCGCTCATCAAAACCCCTCCGCAGATCGCCGGCGTCGCACGATGTTCCACCGTACCCGCCCGACCTGCCCATCACCGACCCAGTTCGCCTCCCACTTTCCCTGCCCGGGTAGGCGAAGGTCCACCATCCCGTACGGCACGTCCCTGCGGAGGTCCACCATCCCGTACGGCACGCCGTCCCAAGCGCCTCCGCGGTCACCGGTGACCGTCCCTCCAAGGGACGCTCCTCGTGCGCACGTGGTCGGCCGCCGCAACGGCGAACGAAAACACGGATACCGCCCTTGGCCGCTCACCGGGCAAGAGTCGCCTGGCGAGTAACCGGGCGAAGGGTGCCATCGCATCCGGCGAGGAGAGGGCCATGAGCACTTGGATCGAGGCGAAGAGAGGGCCATGAGCGCCCGGACCGAGGCGAGGAGGGGGCATGAGCACCTGGACCGAGAGGAAGAGCGGGAGATCTTTGGGGGAGCGGAGCGAGGCGCGAGAGGGGGCGGCGGTTCGGGGAGGGGGCGGAGTGAGACGCGAGGGGAGGCGGCGGGCAGAAGGAGACGGGAAGGGACGCAAGAAGGCGTCAGAGCTGCACGAGGCGAAGGTAGAGCGAGGGAAGCGGCGAGCCGGAGAGAGGCGTGATAGGACGACGGCATGGGCGCTGGAGGAACTGGCGGGCGCGCCAGGGGTGACGGCAGGGAGGGGGATGCGAAGAGAGAAGACGGCAGGGAGGGAGATGCGAGGGCGGCGGGAGGACGGGGAGAAGACGGGAGTCGGAGGCATGGGAGAGGTGAGACAAGGGGAGGCGGCGCAAGAGAGAGGTGAACAAGCGAGAGATAGAGCACGAGAGGCGATGCAGGCGGGAGTCGGCGCCAGCGAGACACGGAGCGTGAGAGGCGGCGCAAGGGGGAGATGGAGCGTGAGGGGCGATGCAGGCGGGAGACGGCGCCAGCGAGACACGGAGCAAGCGAGAGGCGGCGCAAGGGGGAGACGGAACGAGGGGGGAGACGGCGCAAGCGGGAGACGGCGCAAGCGGGAGACGGCGCAAGCGGGAGTTGAGGCAAGCGAGAGAGAGCAAGCGAGAGACGGCGGGGAGCTGATGGATGGGTGGGTGGGTGCGGCGGGCTCGTGGGGATTCACCATCGGTCGGCGTGGGGTTCGTCGATCGCGTGGTCGGGAGGCGAAAATGCGTCTCCATGAGGAGTCGTCAGCGGGATCGGCCGGTTCGGAGCCGTCGGGCCGCTCTCGGGAGAATGGCTCTCCTGGAAGAATGTGGAACAGCTCTGGAGGAGTGCGGAACGGCCGGAACCTCTGTTGTGAGGTGCCGGCCGTTCGTCAGCTCGCGCGTCGCCCAGGCCGTATCGAAGCAACCTGAGAGAGCCTGGCCCGGGCCGGGTCGAAAGGAGCCTGAGAGAGCGTGGCCCGGGCTGTGTCGAAAGGAGCCTGAGAGAACTGAGGGCAGGAGTCTCAGGCCAGGTCTGGGCCTGGGGTGTCGAGGCCGTACGGGGCGGGGGCGGTGCCGGTGCCGAACGTGTCGCGGAGCTGGATCTCCTGTTCGATCACTCCGGCGAGCCGTCGCACCCCTTCCCTGATCCGGTTCGGCTTGGGGTAGCAGAACGACAGGCGCATGTGTCTGGCTCCGCTCCCGTCGGAGAAGAACCCGGTGCCGGGCACGAACGCCACTCGCTCGGCGACCGCGCGCGGCAGGATCGCCTTGGAGTCGAGCCCGTCGGGGAGGGTCGCCCACACGAAGAACCCGCCTCCCGGGCGGGTCCATGTGACGCCGGGCGGCATCAGCGATTCCAGCGACGTGAGCATGGCGTCGCGGCGCTCTCTGTAGAGCTCGCGGAACGACTTGATCTGCTCCCGCCACGGCTGCGTCGCGAGGTACTGGCCGACGGCGAGTTGGGTGAACGCGGAGTGGGACAGGACCGCGGACTCCATGGCGAGGACGAGCTTGTCGCGGATGGCGTGCGGGGCGAGGGCCCAGCCGACGCGGAAGCCGGGGGCGAGCGTCTTGGAGAACGAGCCCAGGTACACGACTCCGTCGGAGTTGTCGGCGCGGAGGGTGCGCATGGGTTCGCCGTCGAAGCCGAGCAGGCCGTACGGGTTGTCCTCGACGATCAGGATGCCGGCGCGCTGGCAGATGTCGAGCACCTGCTGGCGGCGGGCGGCGTTGAGCGTGACGCCGCCGGGGTTGTGGAAGGTCGGGATCGTGTAAAGGAATTTGATGCGGCTTCCCGCGGCGCGCAACGCGTAGATGGTCTGCGCGAGCGATTCAGGGATAAGCCCCTGGTCATCCATAGCGATATGGACAACTTTCGCCTGATATGCGGCAAATGTCCCTAGGGCGCCGACGTAGGAGGGACCCTCGGCGAGCACGACGTCGCCCGGGTCGATGAAGATGCGGGTGATCAGGTCGAGCGCCTGCTGCGAGCCGACGGTGGCCACGACGTCGTCGGGGCTGGCCTCGATGCCCTCGAGCCGCATGACCTCGCAGATCTGCTCACGCAGGTGCGGGTCGCCCTGCGCCGAGCCGTACTGGAGGGCGACGGGCCCGCGGCGGGCGACCAGATCGGAGACCAGCTCGCCCACGACGTCGAGGGGAAGGGCCGTGACGTACGGCATGCCGCCGGCGAGCGAGACCACCTCGGGCCTCGACGCGACGGCGAAAAGAGCTCGGATCTCGGAGGCGACCATCCCGGTAGCTCGTGCTGCGTACCGATCGACATAGGCATCGATGCGCGACCCTTGGGTCACGGGCGTCCGACCGTGATCCGTCTCTTCTTCCGTCACGGTCCACCTCCTCGGTGTCAAATGGGGGCTGAGAGACCAGAGTACGTCAAAGGCATGACCCGCCCGCGACCGGGAGAGCCCTCTGGAGAATGCACCACTGAGCTACGATGCCAGCTGGGGACGCGGTATTCGCGCGCTTTTCCGCCGAGCAACGATTGGGGCAGAGTTGTCGCGTCGGCTGGCCAACATCACTCTGGACAACCTGGATGATCTGCCGCGCCGGTGCCGGCAGTGCGTCTTCTGGGAGCTCGACCCGGTCAGCGGGGAGCGGGCCGTGAAGACGGGTGACCCAGGGCTGGAGAAAGAGGCCTGGATCTCGGCGACGCTGCTGGAGTGGGGCAGCTGCGGAAAGATCGTCTATGTCGACGGGGCGCCCGCAGGGTTCGTTCTCTACAGCCCGCCGCTCTACAGCCCGCGCTCGGTCGCGTTCCCGACCTCGCCGGTCAGCGCGGACGCCGTCCTGCTGATGACCGCCCACATCATCCCCGAGTTCTCGGGCGGCGGGCTGGGGCGGATGCTCATCCAGGGAGTGGCGAAGGACCTGACGCGGCGCGGGGTGCGGGCGATCGAGGCCTTCGGCGACCTGAAGTGGGAGGAGCCGAGCTGCGTGGTGCCCGCCGAGTACCTGTTGTCCGTGGGGTTCAAGACGGTTCGGCCGCATTTGCGGTATCCGCGGCTGAGGCTGGAGCTGAAGACGGCCATCTCGTGGCGTGAGGACGTCGAGGTGGCCCTGGAACGGCTCCTCGGCTCCATGAGCCCGGAACGCGCCCTCCGCCCCGTCTGAGCCCCCTTGAGGCGCTCCTGACCGTCCCGCGTCACCCCGCCCGAGGCGCGCGTCCTGACCCCGGCCACCTGTTGCGTCCCGACCCCGGCCATCTGTTGCCTTCTGACCCCAGCCATCTGTTGCGTCCCGACCCCAGCCATCTGTTGCGTTCTGACCCCAGTCGTCTGTTGCGTTCTGACCCCGGCCGTCTGTTACGGCACGGCCAAGGAGGGCGCCACCGTGGGAGCGGGGCCGGGGCCTGTCCAGGGATACGCGTCACCGGGTGCGCGGGGCTGGGGCGCGTTACGGCGGAACGTCGAGCGACGGCTTCGGGTCCGCAACCCGCACCGTGGCATCGGGCGCCACGGTCGCGCATACGCCTCACTGGTCGACGCAGCGCCACAGCCGGCCGCGCGTAATCCCTCGCTGGTCGCCCAGGCCGTGAGCCTCCGGCAGGCCGGCACCCGCGCTACCGGAACGGACCGGTCCTCTGCAGCCGCCACGTGCCGTCCCACGAGGCGTGCCGTCCCACGAGGCGTGCGGCCTTACGAAGCGGGCCGCCCCACGAGGCGCGCCGTCCCACGAAGCGCGCCGCCCCACGAAGCGGGCCGTCCCACGAGGCGGGCCGCCCTACGAAGCGGGCCGTCCCACGAAGCGCGGTACCGGGGGTTCCGGGCGTGGGGCACGTCGTGGCGACCCGGGCCGCAGGAGAACGACGGAGCCCCGAGGGTCAGGTAACCCTCGGGGCTCTGGTGCAGAGAGGCGGCTAGATGATGCCGTCGAGCTCGCGCAGCAGCATGGCCTTCGGCTTGGCGCCGATGATCTGCTTGACGACCTCTCCACCCTTGTAGACGTTCATCGTCGGGATCTGGAGCACGCCGTAGTCGCGCGGAACGTTCGGGTTCTCGTCGATGTTCAGCTTGACGATCTCGAGCTTGTCCCCGTACTCCTTCGAGATCTCCTCGAGGATCGGCGCGACCTGGCGGCACGGGCCGCACCACTCGGCCCAGAAGTCAACAAGGACGGGCTTGTCGCTCTTGAGGACGTCCGCCTCGAACGAGGCGTCGGTGACTGCCTTCACAGTCTGCTCCTTCGTTAGTTCTCGTTGCTTGCGAGCCAGCGCTCGGAGTCGAGCGACGCCGCGCATCCGGTACCCGCCGCCGTGATGGCCTGCCGGTAGGTGTGGTCGACCACGTCGCCGGCGGCGAACACGCCGGCGATGTTGGTCTCGGTGGTCGGCGAGGCGACCTTGATGTATCCCTCGTCATCGAGGTCGATCTGGCCCTTGACCAGGTCGGTGCGGGGGTCGTGGCCGATCGCGATGAACAGCCCGTCGACTGCCAGGTCGCACTCTTCGCCGGACTTGAGGTTGCGCAGCTTGACCGAGGTGACCTTGTCCTCGCCGAGCACGTCGACGACCTCGGAGTCCCAGACGAAGCGGATCTTCTCGTTGGCGAAGGCGCGCTCCTGCATGATCTTGCTGGCGCGCAGCTCGTCGCGGCGGTGGACGACCGTCACCATGCGCGCGAAGCGGGTGAGGAAGATGGCCTCCTCCATGGCGGTGTCGCCGCCGCCCACGACCACGATGTCCTTGTTGCGGAAGAAGAACCCGTCACAGGTGGCGCACCAGGAGACGCCGTGGCCGGACAGTCGCTTCTCGTTCGTCAGGCCGAGCTCGCGGTAGCCGGAACCCATCGCCAGGATGATCGACTTGGCGTAGTAGGTGTCGGTGTGGGTCTTGACGACCTTGGGGTTGGCCTCCAGGTCGACTTCGACCACGTCGTCGGCCGTCAGTTCGGCGCCGAAGCGCTCGGCCTGCTTGCGCAGGTTGTCCATCAGGTCGGGACCCATGATGCCATCGGGGAACCCTGGGAAATTCTCCACGTCGGTGGTGTTCATGAGCGCGCCACCCGCGGTGACGGAGCCTTCGAACACCAGCGGCTTGAGTTCGGCGCGCGCGGAGTAGACGGCCGCGGTATACCCTGCGGGCCCCGAACCGATGATGATGACATTCCGGACGTCGCTCAACGCTCCACGCCTTCCTTCTCTGTTTGCCAGTGGCGTCAACAGATACTAGGCGTCTGTGATTCCCGCTCAACCACAAAGCGGAAGGGCCCGCCGTGGCGGGCCCTTCCGCTGGAGCTAGTTCCAGCTACCCAGTGTGGGCTTGACGATGTTCTTGCACTTGAACGGGTCGACCACGTCGACCCGGACGCGTTGTGCGACCTTGTCCTTCCAGGAGGCGATGATCAGGGCCTCCTGGCCGTTGAACTCGCTCTGGTCGACCATGAAAGGCTTCAGCTTGGTGCGGTTGGAGACCTTGGTGACGCAGGCGGTCACCTTGGTGTCGACGCCGCCGCCTTCGGAGGCCGGGGCGGGACCGAAGAAGTCTCGCAGCGGCTGCTTCAGGTCCTGCGCGCTCCAGTTGTAGTCGGTGTCGGTCACGACGTAGCCGAGGCTGGTCTTGGACGGCTGCGGCAGGGCCATGTCGTGCTTCTCCACTGGAGAGGCGCCGCCACCCGCCAGGATGCTCGTCCCGACCGCCGCCGTGCCGACCACGACGGCCGCCGCGGCCGCGGCAACAGCGGGCAGGGCCCATCTGCGCCGTCGGGCGGAGCGCCGCTGTCGTGCTGGGACGATGCTGCCGTCGTCGGCGACGACGCCGAGCCGTACCGGCTCGGGCGACGCTTCCCGGGTCAGCTCATCCCAGTCGGGACTTTCCGCGAGGCCGATGCGCCCCCCGGAAGCCTCACGAGCAAGGGCCTGGTCGATTCGCATCGCGACACCCATCGGCATGGCCGGGGTGGGGGTCGCCGCGAGCACCTCGCGAACCGCCGCCAGATCGGCCAGGAGCTCCCCGCAGGGGTCGCAAACCGCGAGATGCTCGCGTACCTGTCCGGCTGTGGCAGCGTCCAAGAGACCCTCGGCCAGCTCGGCCAAGATCTCAAGATCGTAGTGCGTATCACCCGTCACGAAGTTCTGCTCCCTTCGCGGATGAGACGCGAGTCAGGTCGGTTCGGTTCCGCAGATGCGAAAGAATTGGGGCAAGTTTCGCGCGACCCCGCGCGCAGCGGCTCTTCACCGTGCCGCTGGGCACGGACAGCACCTGAGCTGCGTCTTCGACGGAGTAGCCCATCATGTCGACGAGGACGAGCGCGGCTCGCTGGTCGGCTGGAAGGAGTTTGAGGGCGGCCGAAACCTCCATGGAGACTTCGCGCTCGCCGGTCTGGTCGGGCATCGGGGTGTCGCGTTCGGCCGCTTCGATCAGCTCGTCGTCGGCGACGGGCCGGACCGATTTGCGGCGCATCCTGTCGAGGCACGCGTTGACCACGATGCGGTGCAGCCAGGTGGTGACGGCCGCCTCACCGCGGAAGCTGTGCGCCTTCCTGTAGGCGGAGACGAATGCGTCCTGTACGGCGTCAGCCGCCTCGTCGGGGTCGCCGAGCGTCCGCAGGGCGACCGCCCACATACGGTCTCGGTGCCTTTTGACTATTTCGCTGAACGCATGCTGATCCCCGTCGAGGTGCCGGGTGAGCAGCTCGGCGTCAGAGGGTGGCTCGGGTGGGGAATTCACAAGGTTTATGCCGTTCCGGGGGAATACACCACTACGTCATAGATGGTGCCATGAAACATCCCGTCCTCCGCGGGAAGACGCGTAAACCAGATCAAAACGTACTGACCGGTTGCGGGTTTGTCGGGCGTCAGCGTGACCTTGCCAGAGGCGTCCTTCTGCTTGGCCACGGTCTTGAGTGCGTCCAGGTCAGGGGAGTCGCCGACCTTCAGCTCGATACTGGCGCCAGGGGTGTCGGGAAGCGTCGCGATCACGTCGGCGATCTTCGTGGACTTGCCCATGTCGAGCAGCAGCCCCACGCCCGGCTTGAGGTTGCCCAGCGTCGCACTGACGTAGTTGGTGGTCTTCCAGAAGGTTCCGGGCTTGCCGTCGATGGCGTCCTTGGCGAGCTCGGGGTGCTCCGCACGGTCGTCGCCGAGCGGGTCGAAGCCTGTGGCGTTCGACGGCTTGACGATCTGCGGCTCCGCGGTCGCCGACGGCGGCGGCGAGCTCTCGGCGACCGGCGGCGGGCCGGGGTTGCCCAGCTTGCGGCCGAGCGTCCACGCGCCGACGCCGACCGCGGCGATCACCAGGAGCACGACGAACGTCATCAGCGCCCTGTTGAGCGTGCTCGGCGGCTTCGGCGGCGACGGCACGTACAGGTGCTGCCGGGTTTCGAGCCCCTCGGAGCGGGAGGCCGTGGTGGGCGTGGGGGGCGGCGGCGGGGGCGCCGGCGTGAACGGGATCGGCAGGGGCCTGGCGACGTCGGCGAGCGCCTCGGCCACCTGGGCGGGGCTGGCCAGCGCGCTCTGCCCCCTGCGGGACTCGGGCAGCACGGCCCTGCAGGTGATGGTGTCGAGGTAGCCGGGCACGCCGGCGGTGACCTGGCGAGGGGTGCAGAAGTGACCGTCGCTCATCGGGGCGGCGGGAAGGCCGCCCTCTTCCTCGTCGCCAGGCCAGTGGCCGGTCAGGCCCGCGTAGAGCAGCCGCCCGAGACCTTCGGCGTCGTCGAGCGCGGGGTCGTCGGTGGTGAGCCCGGCGAGTGCGGCGTCGACGCCGACACCGAGCACCTTGACCGTGTTGCCGGTGGTCCAGACGAGGTTGCCGGGGCGCAGGCACAGATGGTGAAGGTCGTGCTCGTGCGCGTGGGCCAGCGCCTCGGCCGCCTCGGCGACCAGCGCGGCGGCCCTCTCGGGCTCCATTGGGCCGCCTGCCAGCAGGTCGGACAGCGAGTCGCCGGTGACCCACTCGCTCACCACGTAGGCGAGCTCGTCGTCCTCGGCGGCGTCGAACACCTGGGTGAGCCGGGGGTCGGTGAGCCTGCTCGCCGCGCGGGCGGCCGTCACCACCTCGGTCACGCGGGGAAAGTCGGAGTCGAAGGTGTGCACCGCGACAGGGCGAGCGAGGATCTCGTCGATGGCCTTCCAGAGGGTCGCGCCCTCGGACTCGCTGACACGGTCCTCCAGGCGGAAACGCTCCGCCAGACGGGTGCCTGGTTCTACCGCTGAGGCGCTCATGACTCGATCACCTGCGTGATGTCACACCACGCAGGCACGCTATGCCGGGTGGATCCGCCCACGCCCCTCCTGCTTCCGTTTTGCCGCGTGTCGGGCACCATGGTAGTGCCGCGCCAGTTCCTCCCGCGCTCCTTAACGGCCTACCCGCCCCGCGACCATTCCAACGATCGAGTGGACCTCCGGGATACGCATCTTGTGCGCGACCACCAGATACAGGGCGCCTCCGAGGCCTCCGCCGACGGCCAGAATGATCAGTGAATTCACCATGCCGAGGGTGCCGAAAACCTGCTGAACCCCCCAGACGGCCCCGAGCGCGAGCACGGCCGTCGGGAGCGCCGCGATGTACATCCTGGTCAGCGCCGAGCCCACCGACCAGCCGCCGAGACCCTGCACGCGCCGGCTGGCCATCGTCCACGCCACGGTCGCGCCGATCGTGTACGCCACGGCGTAGGCGAAGGCCAGCCCCATGACGACGTACGCCGCAGGAAGCGTGAAGTAGGCCACGAGCATGAGCGCCGCGTTGACCGCCGTCGTGCCCGCGCCCACGAACACCGGCGTCCTGGTGTCGCCGAAGCTGTAGAACACCCGGAGCAGCAGTTGGAAGACCGAGAACGGCACCAGCGCCAGACCGAAGACCTGCAGCACGTTGCCGATGTAGATGGCGTTCTCCGGAGAGGAGGCGCCGTGGCCGAAGATCAGCACGGTGACCGCGGGGCCGAGCACCATGAGCATGAGCGAGATCGGCACCATGACCGAGGCGACGAGCCGTACCCCCGAGCCGAACTCGGCGCGCACCTCGTCGAGCCTGCCCTCGCCCGCCGACCTGCTCATCCTCGGCAGTATGGCGGTGATGACGGAGACGCCGATGATGCCGTAGGGCAGCTGGAAGAGCTGGAACGCGAAGTTGTACGGCGTGAGGCCGTGGTCCCTGACCGCCGCCCCGGCCGCGGTGGCCAGGTTGGTCGTGAGGACCAGGCCGAGCTGGGTGACCACCACGTAGCCGATCGTCCAGACGCCGGCCCTGCCCATCTCGCCGAGCCTGGCGTTGCGCACGTCGAACCGCAGGCGGAAGGAGAACCCGGCCCGCTTGAGCGAGATGATCAGGACGACGGCCTGGGCCACGATGCCCGCCGTGGTGCCGAGGCCGAGCAGGGCCAGGTCGCTGTCGGTGACCTTCGAGATGTCGTCGCGGCCGACGCTGACCCCCATGTAGGCCAGCAGCACGATGATGACCACCACGTTGTTCAGGACGGGCGCCCACATGGGGGCGGCGAACCTGTCCCTGGTGTTCAGGATGGCGCCCGCGATGGCGCCGACGCCGAAGAAGGCGAGCTGCGGCAGGATGAACCTGGCCAGGGAGACCGCGACCTCGAACTCCCTGGAACCGGCCCGCCAGTCGGTGTACAGGTCGATCAGCTGCGGGGCGATCAGCACGGCCAGCACCGCCACGACCGTGAGCGCGAGTGTCGACAGCGTGAGCAGCCGCTGCTCGTATGCCCTGCCGCCGTCGGGGTCCTGCTGCTGGGCCCGCACGATCATCGGCACGACCACGCTGCTCAGCACGCCGAGGATGAGCAGGTCGAGGATGCTGTAGGGGATGGTGTAGGCGGCCTGGTAGGCGTCGCCCATCAGGCCGAGGCCGATCGCGGCGGACAGGATGATCGTGCGGACGAAACCCGTGACCCTGGACACCATCGTGCCAGCGGCCATGATCGCGCTGGCTCGCAGCATGCGGCTCATACGTGCTCGTTCTCCCTAGGCTTCGCCGACTTCGCCGCGCGCCGCTGCGACCTGCGCCGCAGTACGCGCATCACCACGGCCGCCAGCATCACCGACAGCGCCGCGCCGACGATCACCAGCGCGATGCCGGTGTAGCCGGTCGCCTTGATCGTCAGCTTGGCCGGCTTCTGGTACGCCTTGTTGTCCAGGGTGCGCAGTCTGATGGTGAGCAGCGAGTCGCCGCTCACCTTGACCCGCATCTGCACCTGGATCGTGCCGCTCTGCTTCGCGCCGATGTCGAGCCGCTGCGGCTTGCCGTCGCCGACGATCTCCAGCAGGTCGGGGGAGTCGGAGGTGACCTGCACGGTCAGCGAGACGGGCTCGTCACGCGCGTTCTTGACGCTGACGGGGATCTGGCCCTCCTCACCGGCCAGCGAGCGCGTCCTCGAGTCCGAACCGGTGATGAAGACCCTTCCGATGCTCTCGTCCACCACCTCGTTGACGCGCTTGACCTCGGCGGAGCCCGTGCCCGTCTTGGTGCGCCACGCAGAAGAGGTCAGCCGCAGCACCGCCGTGTCGAAGACGGACGGCAGGCGCTCGGAGGTGATGCCGGAGGTGAGCGCGGCCTTGGCGGCGACCCGCTTGACGGACGCGAGGTACTTCTTGCTCAGCTCGGCCTTGCGGTCGGTGTCGGTGTAGGTCAGCCCCGCGTGCGGCGCGGACGCCTTGGTCGGCTTGATCGAGCCGAGCGGCACGCTGGTGAGCCACGGCAGGCTCGCTGCCGTCTTCAGCAGGTTGGTCACGTGCGCCGGGTTGGGGTTCCAGCGGCGCGCGGGCGCCACGACGAGAGACCTGGGCAGGGTGCCGCCCTGCTCGCCGGCGATCATCGCCGTCTCCGCGACGAAGCGCTGCTTCTGCAGGGTGGACGAGCCCGGCACGCCCTTCTCGAGCTCCAGCGTACGGCTCAGCACCGGGTCGGCGACGAGCGCCTTGACCGGGCCGGAGACGCTGTCGATGGTGGTGGCGGCGTCGGGCGTGACGGCGGGGAGCGTGTTCGCGCCCGTGTTCGCCGACGTGTTCGCCGAGGTGTTCACGGCGGTGTCCTGGGCCGCATGCGTGGACAGGTTGTCGGCGTTGAGCAGCACCGTGGTGACGCCGCTGACCGTCAGCAGGTCGAGCGCGTCCTCGTCGATCTTGCCGGCGACGGGCCAGGCGGTCGTGGCCGGCACGTCGCGCTTGAGCAGCTCCCTGGCCTTGTCGCCGCCGATCTTGATCGCCTTGGCGGTCTCCTCGTCGAGCCCCTGGTGGGCCAGGGCCGTGATGTCGGGATCGGCGTACGGCGTGGCCACCACCTCCTGGCCGGCGAGCGCCGTACGGATCGCGGCGAGCCATCCGGCGGCGCTGGTGTCGCCTGGCCTGCTGACCTCCGTCCCCGACTTGGGACGCACCTTGTACGGCGCGGTCATCGCCATGACGTCGTCGAGCAGCGCGGGCTCGACGAACCAGGTGACGTTCTTCGGCTGGGACTTGGCGATGCGCAGGAGGTCGGCCAGGCGGCCGTCGCCCAGCAGGGAGGTGCGCAGGTTCTCGTCGATGAAGAGGCCGTTGTCGCTGCGGCGCGGCTGGTCGATGATCGGCAGCGCGAACGCGATCTTGTTCTTCCGCAGCTTGGCGTCCGGCGGCGCGTAGGTCAGGAAGGTGCGGACGTTGGCGGCCGGCTGCCAGCCGTTCGCCAGGACCTCGACGCCGAGCGGGTAGACGCCGAACCTCGACAGGGTGAGCGCCATGGGCGTCGTGGTCAGCTCGAACGGGGTGGAGCCTCCCGCGGGCACCGAGGGGAGGACGAGCGTGGAACTCCTGGAGGCGTAGTCGGAGACGAAGCCGCCCGCCAGGTACTCCTCCATGGCCGCCCTGCCGGTGAACTGCTGCCTGGACGGGCGCAGCCGCACCAGCACGTTGGTGAGGGGCGTCGTGCCGGAGTTGGTCAGCTTGCCGGTCACCTTGATCACGTCGGTCGGCTTGCGCGGCACGTCCGGCGTGATCGACTCGATCGTCAGCCTGACCTGCTGCGCCGTGATCGTGGTGGCAGCCGTGCTCGCCGGCGTCACGACCATGGCGGTGAGCAACACGGCGATGAGGACGGAGAGCAGCGTGGCCTTTCGGATCACGCGTCTGCCCATGGAGGAGTTCGACGCACGCCGCCATGGTACGGGCTCAGTGCCGGAGCGCGACCGCCTCACGAGTTCCCCTCGGACGGATCAGGCCAAGATCCACGGCCTTGCCGCGAACCAGGCGTAGCAGGTCGAGGGCGTGTAGCCGGAGGGCCGTGTGTCGCTCGCCCGTCGGGGTGAAGACGAAGCCGCCGTCGGCGGGCATCCGTTCGTCGATGAGGACGAACAGGTCGTGAGGGAGCAGGAGCGGACAGATCAACCCTGCCGCGTAGTCGGTGGACGCGTTGATCGCGAAGGCGGGGGCGGGACTGATGTTCCTCGAGCCGAGCAGCAGGCCGACCGTGCGAGGAGTGGGGAGGTCGGCGACCGTGGAGACCACGGCGACGGCCTCGCGGCCCAGCCGGGAGTGGCGCTCGAACACCGTCACGGCCACGCACCGCTCCGGAGCGGCGGAGATCGTCGCGGGCAGCTCTTCGGCGCACGTCATGGGGCGCGGAAGGCGTACGATCTCATGATGGACCTGGTGTGCGAGGAGCCAGCGGTGGATCGCGAGGGCGTCCTTCATATGTACGCTCCTTGCCTCGTTCCATGGGCCCCCGACGGTCTCTGACCGACGGTAACCCGGACCCGGTGTGGCTCGGGGGATATGTTCCGCAATAGAAGGACCTACCCAGCTTGTCCGACTCAATAGAGATCTCCCGCAAAATCGCTCCGGTCGCCAACGAACTCGGCGAACTCTTCGCCGCCCGCGGGCACGAGCTTGCCCTGGTGGGCGGGTCAGTGCGCGACATCCTGCTGGGCCGTGCCGGAAACGACCTCGATCTGACGACCGACGCCCGCCCCGAGCGGGTCCTGGAGATCGTCAGAGACTGGGCCGACTCGGTCTGGACGATCGGCATCGACTTCGGCACGGTCGGCGTGCGCAAGGGCGGCTGGCTGCTGGAGATCACCACCTACCGCAGCGAGTCCTACGACCCCAAGTCGCGCAAGCCCGAGGTCATGTACGGCGACACGCTCGAGGCCGACCTGGAGCGCCGCGACTTCGCCATCAACGCGATGGCGGTACGGCTGCCGGGACACGAGTTCGTCGACCCGTACGGAGGCAGGCGCGACCTGGCGGCCAGGATGCTGCGCACGCCGGGCACGCCCGAGCAGTCCTTCGACGACGACCCGCTGCGCATGCTGCGCGCCGCCCGCTTCGCCTCCCAGCTCGGCTTCGCGGTCGCGCCCGAGGCCGTGGCGGCGATGACCGCGATGAGCGAGCGCATCGAGATCGTCTCGGCCGAGCGGATCCGCGACGAGCTCGACAAGCTGGTCTGCGGCGCCAACCCGCGCGAGGGGCTGCGCCTGCTCGTCGAGACAGGCCTGGCCGCGCACGTGCTGCCCGAGCTGCCCAGGCTGCGCCTGGAGATCGACGAGCACCACCGCCACAAGGACGTCTACGAGCACACACTGATCGTGCTGGAGCAGGCCATCGCCCAGGAGGAGGACGGCAAGCCCGACCGCATCCTGCGCTGGGCGGCGCTCATGCACGACGTGGGCAAGCCCAAGACACGCCGTCACGAGCCGGGCGGCAGGGTCTCCTTCCACCACCACGAGGTGGTCGGCGCGCAGTTGACCAAGAAGCGGATGGCGGAGCTGAAGTTCCCCAAGGACGTCGTCTCCGACGTCTCCCGCCTGGTGGAGCTGCACCTGCGCTTCCACGGCTACGGCACGGGCGAGTGGACCGACAGCGCGGTGCGCCGCTACGTGCGCGACGCGGGTCCCCTGCTCGACCGCCTCCACAAGCTGACCAGGGCCGACTGCACCACGCGCAACAAGCGCAAGGCGCAGGCCCTCTCCCGCACCTACGACCAGCTCGAGGAGCGCATCGAGCGGCTCGCGGAGGAAGAGGAACTGGCCAAGATCAGGCCCGAGCTCGACGGCAACGAGATCCAGCGGATCCTCGGCGTCGGCCCTGGCCCGATGGTCGGCAAGGCCTACAAGTTCCTGCTGGAGCTACGCCTCGACAAGGGCGTCATCGGCAAGGAGGCCGCCACGGAGGCGCTGCTGGAGTGGGTGGGCGAGAGCAGGCCCTAGAGAGCCGAGGGGGCGCGCGTCGGCGTGACGATCCGGTAGATCATCGCACCGAGCACGTAGCCGATCGCGATGATCGCGACGGCGACGAAGGACTTGCCGTTCGCCGGCAGGATCGCCGCCGACAGCGCCGCCGCCAGCACGTACATCCCGTTGAACAGCATGTCGTAGATCGAGAAGGCCCTGCCCAGGTAGGCGTCCTCGATGTCGCGCTGCACGCTGGTGTCCGCGCAGATCTTGACGCTCTGCCCGGTCACCCCCAGCACGAAGCCGCCGATCCACAACCCCCACGGCTGGAACGGGATGATGAGCACCGCGCCCAGGACACCCGCGGTGACCAGCATGATCGGCACCCAGCGCTCGATGGGGAACCGCTCGGTCGCCCACGGGGTGATGATCACCGCGAGGAAGTAGCCGAAGCCCGAGGTCACCAGCACGATGCTGATGCCCGACAGCGCGGCGTCGGCGTCGCCGTCGGTGAAGTAGTAGCGGTAGAGGATGATGCCCATCGCGGTCGCCATGCCGTACATGAAGCGGTGGGTGGCCATCGCGCCCATCGCGGCGGCGGCCGCACGGTGGTGGACGAGGTGCCTGGCGCCGTCGACGAGCCCGCTGACCACGTTGCGCAGGGCCTCGCGCGCCTGCGGGCGGTCGGGATCGTAGGAGGGGCCGAGCAGGTCGCGATGCATGGTGCGGGCGATCAGCGCGCTCAGCCCGAACACCACGCCCGAGGTGATGAGCAGCAGCGCGGTGCCGCCGTGGCCCGCGCCGAAGACCCAGCGCAGCACGATGCCGAAGCCCGCGCCGATGAAGGTGACGACGGTGCCGGAGGTCGGTGTGACCGCGTTGGCCATCATCAGCTGGTCGCGCGGGACCACGTGGGGCAGCGAGGCGCCGAGCGCGGCCAGGAAGAACCTGTTGACGCCGAGCACGCCGAGCGCCGCCGCGTAGAAGTACTCGTCGGGCAGGCCCACCGCGACGAACGCCGCCGCGACCAGCAGCAGCCCTCCGCGCACGACCGGCGCGACGACCAGGATCTGCCGCCGCGACCACCGGTCGATGAACACGCCCACGAACGGGCCGAGCACGCTGTACGGCAGCAGCAGCACGGCGAGGCCGATGGCCACCTGGAGCGCTGTCGTCTGCTTCTCCGGGCTGAAGAAGGCGAAGCCCGCGACGCCGAACTGGAAGATCCCGTCGGAGAACTGCGAGACCAGCCGGGTGGAGAACAACCGTCTGAAGTCGCGGCCCTTCAGGACCACACGGAGATCGGCGGCATAAGACACGACGCCAGCCTAGCCGTCACCCCACGTCCCGACATCGGGGTCAACCCTGAGAGCGGTGGCGTGACAGATGTTGAAAAGTGTTCCAGCTAACCGTCATGATCACGTACGCTACAGACTGTGACTCCTGACGAACTCGTGGTGTTGGTCGACGGCGACGGCAACGCGATCGGCACCGCACCCAAGACGTCGGTGCACGGTCCTGACACACCACTTCACCTGGCCTTCTCCAGCTACGTCTTCGACGAGGGCGGCAGAGTGCTGCTGTCCAGGCGGGCCTCCCACAAGGTCACCTGGCCGGACGTGTGGACCAACAGCTGCTGCGGCCACCCGCTGCCGGGCGAGTCCCTCGACGACGCGGTGGTGCGCAGGCTCTCCTACGAGCTGGGCCTGGTCGTCGACCACGTCGACCTGATGCTGCCCCGCTTCTCCTATCGAGCGATCATGGGTAACGGCATCGTCGAGCACGAGCTCTGCCCCGTCTACCGCGTCCTGACGACCGCGCCCGTGCGGCCGAACCCCGAGGAGGTGGGGGAGGTGCTGTGGATGCCGTGGAAGGAGTTCACGGCGGGCGTGATGTCGGGCCTGCTGGCGATCTCGCCATGGTGCCGCGACCAGGTGCCCCAGCTCGACGACCTCGGCGCGGACCCGCTGGCCTGGACCCCCGCGACGGCCGCCGACCTGCCTCCCGCGGCCCGCCGGTGAACGTTCCCGCTCGCGTGCCCGGGCCCGCCACGGCGCACAGGAGAACGGCGCCAACGGAAACGGGGCCGCGGGCAACGGGCCGAAGGAAACGCCGCCGCGGGTAGGGCGCGCACGAAGAACGCCGACGTGTCGTCGGTGAGGGGAGCCCGCGCGCTGGAGCAGCGCGCGAAGACCGACCCCTGCCACGACGAGACGCCGGCGCTACGTCGGCTTGCCGTACGGGATGGCCGGCCGTAGGGGTGGCCGGCCGTACGGGATGGTCAGCGCTCGACTTCGCCGCGGATGAACTTCTCCACGTAGTCGCGCGCCTCGTCGTCGGAGTACTGCTCGGGCGGCGACTTCATGAAGTAGGAGCTGGCCGACAGGATCGGCCCGGCGATGCCCCTGTCGAGGGCGATCTTCGCCGCGCGGACCGCGTCGATGATGATGCCCGCCGAGTTGGGCGAGTCCCACACCTCGAGCTTGTACTCGAGGTTCAGCGGGGTGTCGCCGAACGAGCGGCCCTCCAGACGGACGTAGGCCCACTTGCGGTCGTCGAGCCACGGCACGTGGTCGGAAGGACCGATGTGCACGTCGGCCCTGGCCATCTCGTGCGGGATCTGCGAGGTGACCGACTGCGTCTTGGAGATCTTCTTCGACTGGAGGCGCTTGCGCTCCAGCATGTTCATGAAGTCCATGTTGCCGCCGAAGTTGAGCTGGTACGTGCGCAGCAGCTCGACACCGCGGTCCTCGAACAGCTTGGCCATCACGCGGTGCGTGATGGTGGCGCCGACCTGCGACTTGATGTCGTCGCCGACGATCGGCACGCCCGCCTCGGTGAACTTCTCCGCCCACTCGGGGTCCGAGGCGATGAAGACCGGCAGCGCGTTCACGAAACCGACCTTGGCGTCGATCGCGCACTGGGCGTAGAAGCGGTCGGCCTCCTCCGAGCCCACCGGCAGGTAGGACACCAGGACGTCGACCTGGGCGTCCTTCAGCACCTGCACGACGTCGACGGGCTCTTCGTCCGACTCCTCGATGATCTCGCGGTAGTACTCACCGAGACCGTCGAAGGTGTGGCCGCGCTGGACGATGACACCCGTCGGCGGCACATCCGTGATCTTGATGGTGTTGTTCTCGCTGGCGACGATCGCCTCGGACAGGTCGCGGCCGACCTTCTTGGCGTCCACGTCGAAAGCGGCGACGAACTCGACGTCGCCGACGTGGTATTCACCGAACTTGACGTGCATCAGACCCGGCACTCGTGTGTCCGGGTCGGCGTCCTTGTAGTAGTGGACGCCTTGAATCAGCGACGCCGCGCAGTTGCCGACACCGACAACGGCTACGCGTACCGAACCCATCGCACTCGCTCCCTTACTCATCTGATGACGTATCTTTCGCGGGCTCCTGTGAGGCCCTGCGTTCTGTTGCGATCAGCTCATTCAGCCAGCGCACCTCGCGTTCGACCCCTTCCAGGCCGTGCCGTTGAAGCTCCAGCGTGTAGCTGTCCAGGCGCTCCCTCGTGCGGGCCAGCGCGGTGCGGACGCTGTCGAGTCGTTCCTCCAGCCGGCTGCGGCGTCCTTCGAGGATGCGCAGCCGTACCTCGGCCTCCGTGTGCCTGAAGAAGGCGAAGTGGACACCGAAGCTCTCGTCCTCCCACGCGGACGGACCCGCTTGGGTGAGCAGATCCTGCAGCCGCTCCTTGCCGTCGGCTGTGAGTTTGTAGACGATCTTCGACCGCCCTCCCACCGCCTCCGTCGGGCGTTCCTCCGCGATGAGCCCCTGTTCGAGCAATGACTTCAGGCACGGATACAGCGAGCCGTAGGAGAAGGCCCTGAACATTCCCAGCAGCGCGTTGAGCCGTTTGCGCAGCTCGTAGCCGTGGAGCGGGGTCTCGTGCAGCGACCCGAGCACGGCGAGTTCCAGGACTCTGCCCTGTCCGCTGGCCAAGGGAACCGCCTCCTCTCGCGTCGATGTATCGAGTCGATACATCTTCAGGATACGTCGTCTCGCTATATCACTGCAATTAACGGATTCCCCAAGAGGTTGGGAGCAATCGGTAAAAAGCCGTAGTCTGGCGCGCATGTGGTCACAGCGAGGGGTGGTGGACTACGGACTTGCGAAGCGGGCGGCGGTGCGCTCGCTTCGTTCCGGGCGTGCCTCCACCCGTGAGATCTGTGACGCACAGCCGTATCTCCTTCGCGCGGCACGACACTTCGGCGAACTGACCGAACGCCCCTGCCCGGTGTGCGAGAGAGAGAACGTCACCAACGTGACCTATGTCTACGGGGATTCGCTGGGGCGACATGCCGGTCGTGCAAAGGCCACGTCAGAGATCCTCGAGATGGCCCATGATTACGAGGAGTTCCGGGTCTACGTGGTCGAGGTCTGTCAAGGTTGTTCCTGGAACCACCTGACCGTCTCCTATGTCCTCGGCAACGGGCCACCCGACGGCGTCGGCACCACCTGAACCGAGGACGGCGCCCGCCGTGCAAGACGACGACGATGCGAGGACGTGTTGAGTAACAGCAGCTATGGCCCCGAGCCGACCGGACGCGGACAGCGCTCTGATGGAACGGCTCGCCAGGGAAGGCGCCGTCGCTCGAGTTCCGTGCCCGCTTCGCAGCCGCCGCAAACCGGCTGGGCCTCGGAACGCCGTCCCGAGGCGGCATTCGAGCAGACGGGCGCCATGGATGCCCAGCCTCCCGCCCCCGCCAGGTCGTCGGGGCCGTCGGGGCCGTCGGGGCCGCAGCAGATGCCGCCGCAGCAGACCGCGCAGTACCCGACGGGCGGCCCGCCGACGTCGACACGCAGGCGCGGCGCCGAGGAGACGATGGTGAGCGGGCCCGAGGCCCGCCGTGCCAGAGGTGGACGCGGCCCTGGCGGCCCCGAGGGTCCCGGCCGCGGTGGCGGCGGTGGCGGCGGCGACTCCGGCAAGGGCCGCCGCGGGTGGAAGCGGTTCATCCCGAACTGGAAGATCGTCATGGCCGCGATGGTCGTGATGGCGGCCGGCGTGTTCGGCATGATCTGGGTCGCCTACTCGGGCACCCCGCTGCCCAAGGTGGCCCAGCAGGGCGCGACCGCCCAGGAAAGCATCATCTACTACAACGACAAGAAGACGGAGATCGCCCGCTGGGGCATCCCGCGCAAGATCATCGACATCAGCGACGTCAACGACGCGGTCAAGGACGCGACGATCGCCATCGAGAACAAGACCTTCTATGAGGACTCGGGCATCTCGATCCCCGGCATGATCCGTTCGGTGTGGATGACCGCGACGGGCCAGCAGGTCCAGGGCGCCTCCACCATCACCCAGCAGATGGCCCGCAACTACTACGAGGGCCTCAGCCAGGAGCAGTCGATCCAGCGGAAGATCAAGGAGATCTTCGTCGCCGTAAAGATCAACAAGGAGTACTCGAAGGACAAGATCCTTCAGGACTACCTCAACACGATCAACTACGGGCGCGCCTTCGGGATCCAGGCGGCGGCCGAGGCGTACTTCGGCAAGGGCAAGAAGGCCAAGGACCTCACCCCGGCGCAGGCGGCGTACCTGGCCGCCCGGATCCAGCAGCCGAACTGGGACAGCGACGACCCCAGGCTCCGCACCCGATGGAGCACGGTCGTCCAGTACATGGCGGAGCAGTTCCCGCAGAAGTACGCCAACCTGCCCACCACGGCCAAGTTCCCCAAGACCGTGAAGACCTCCGAGAAGAGTGAGCTGGCCGGTCTCAAGGGCTACATGGTCCAGGAGGTCCTCGCCGAGCTGAAGCGGAACAACATCTCCGGCGACGAGGTCGAGCGCGGCGGTTTCAAGATCGTCTCCACGTTCGACAGGAAGCTGATGCTGGACGCGAAGAAGGCCGCGGAGAGCGTCACGTCCCGCATGGACAAGGAGTACCACGTCGGCCTCGCCTCCGTGGAGAACAAGACGGGCAGGGTGCTGGCCTTCTACGGCGGCAGGAACTACATCACCGACCCGTGGAACGAGCCGTTCAGGTCCTACAAGCAGGCGGCCTCGGCCTTCAAGCCGTACGTGCTGGCCGCCTGGCTCGACGCCGGCTACAGCCTCAGCAGCTACGTGCCGGGCAACGAAACCGTGCCCAAGGTGCTCCCCGGCCAGCAGCCCGGAGGCTTCCGCAACAGCCACAACGTCGGCCAGGCCGTCGACATCGTCAAGGCCACCGCGGCCTCGGTCAACACCGCGTATGTCTCCATGGCCTACAAGCTGCCCAACCAGCTGGAGGACGTGCAGCGGATCGTCGAGGAGGCGGGCCTCGGCAAGCAGCGGATGGAAGAGGACATCAAGGCCCACAACTACGGCTTCTCGATCGGCTCGGCCCTGGTGTCGCCCGTCGAGCAGGCGGCGGGCTACTCGATCTTCGCCAACGGCGGCAAGCACATCGACTACCACGTGGTGCAGAAGGTCACCGACCCCTCGGGCCTGGTCGTCTACGACCCCGAGAAGAAGTCGCCGCGTCAGGTGATCTCGGCCGAGGCCGCCGCCGACGCCACCGTCGCGATGCAGGCGGTGCTGCGGGCCGGCGGCACCGCTGCGGGCAAGGGCCTCGGGTCCCGCCCCGCCGCGGGCAAGACGGGCACCAACAACGACGAGAAGGAAGCCTGGTTCGTCGGCTACACCCCGCAGATCTCCACGGCGGTCGGCTTCTACCGCGAGGAGTGCAGGACCTCCTCCGGAAAGGTCGTTCCCCCGCAGCACTCCAACTGCCCTGGGACCGACGGCAAGAAGAACAGCAAGTACGACGGAATGACCAAGGTCTACACCAAGCCCTACGAGGTGTCGCTGGGCTTCGAGGGCGCCGGCCCGCCCACCGAGGTGTGGCGCGCGTACATGCTCGCCGCCCACGAGACGCTGAAACTGCCCGTCGAGCAGTTCCCCACCCGGGCCAACATCGGCCAGCCGGAGAACATCGTCGAGAAGCCGAAGCCCACGCCGACGCCGACCCCCGACAACCCGTTCGGCACGCCGGAGGACCCGTGGGGCGACGACAACGGCAACGACTGCGGCCTGCTCGGCTGCGATGACAACAGCGACAACAGCGGGCTGCCCGAGGACGGCACCACCGAGGCCGACCGTCTCGGCGACGTCGGCACGGGCGAGGACCCGATGGGCGGCGGCGCCGTCGTGCCCGACCCCATGACCGGGTCCACCAGGCGCGACGACGAATGACACGGCTGTCGTCGACGGCACGGGCGGCCGTGCCGTACCTGCCCCTGGGGCTGTTCGCGGCCCTGGGGGCGATCCTCGCCTACGTCTGGAAGCTGCCCTGCAGGACCGGCGGCTGGAACAACTCCGTCCAGACGTACGCGAATGCCTGCTACACCGACATCTACCCGCTCTTCTTCGACCGGCAGCTGCACACGCAGAACCCGTACTTCGCGGACGTGCCGTTCGACAAGCAGGTGGAGTACCCCGTCGTGCTCGGCGAGGTCATGCAGGTGATCGCCTGGCTGGTGCGCTGGATGACGCCGGACGAGGCGACGCAGGCGGTGCGCTTCTACGACATCACGGTGATCCTGCTGGGGATCTCCCTGGTGGTGGGCGTGCTGCTGATGGCGGCCGCGGCGGGGCCCACGCGCCGGTGGGACGCGGCCTGGTACGCGCTCGCTCCCGCCGTGATCCTCGCCGCCTACATCAACTGGGACCTCATCGCGGGCGCCCTGTCCATGGGCTTCCTGCTGGCGTGGGCGCGCGGGCGGCAGGTGCTCGCGGGCGTCCTGCTCGGCCTGGCGATCGCGACCAAGTTCTACCCGCTGATGTTCGTCGGCGCGCTGTTCCTGCTGACGGTGCGCACGTGGAAGTGGCGTCCGTTCCTGATCACGATGGGGTCGGCGGCGGCCGCGTGGCTCGTCGTCAACGTGCCCTTCATGGTGCTGGCGTGGGAAGGCTGGCGGCGCTTCTACGTCTTCTCCCAGGAGCGCGGCATCGACTGGGGCTCGCCCTGGCTGTTCTTCGAACGCAAGGGCTGGCCCATCCTCGGCAGCATGGACCCGAGCCTGCTCGGCATGATCTCGCTCGCGCTGCTGTGTCTCGGCATCGCCGTGCTGACGGTGCTGGCGCCGCAGCGACCGCGGCTCGCGCAGATCTGCTTCCTGGCGCTCGCGGCGTTCATGATGACGAACAAGGTGTGGTCGCCGCAGTTCGTGCTGTGGCTGGTGCCGTTCGCGGTGCTGGCCAGGCCCAACTGGAAGCCGATCGCGCTGTGGCAGGTCGCCGAGGTCTGGTACTTCTTCGCGATCTGGCTCTACCTGCTCTACCAGGACGAGGACACCAAGCACCTGGGCATCGGCGACAACGTCTACTTCACCGCCGTCTGGGGCCGCATCATCACGATCCTCATCCTGATGGCGTTCGTGGTGCGCGACATCCTCCGCCCGGACAAGGACCTGGTACGGCAGGCAGGCGTCGACGACCCGGTCGGCGGCGTCTTCGACCGGGCCCCTGACAGGTTCTCGCTCGCCTGATGAAGGCGCTGGGAATCTGGGTCGCCTCCCGTCTCGGACTCCTGCTCGTCACCCTGATGGGTGTGTCGTGGCTGGTCGGCACGGGCGACTACCTCGCCAGGTGGAAGCAGTGGGACGCCAGCCTGTTCGTCACCATCGCCACGTACGGCTACGCGGGCGACCCCGCCGCCGCGCACGACCCCGGGCTGCCCGCGTTCTTCCCCGGAATGCCCGCCATTCTCCGGCTCGTCCACCTGGTGGTGTCCGACTGGGCCCTGTGCGGGCTGCTGATCTCGCTGGTCGCGGGCGGCGTGGCGGCCATGGCGCTGGCGCGGCTGGCGGAGTTCGAGGGCGGCTCCGGCACCGCGGCGGTGCTGGCGATGATCCTCTTCCCGACGGCCGTCTTCCTGGCCGCGGGCTACAGCGAGGCGCTCTTCCTCGCGCTGGCCATCCCCGCGTGGCTGGCGGCGCGCAGGAGACAGTGGGCCGCGGCCGCCCTGCTGGCCGCGGGGGCGTCCGCGGTACGCATCACGGGGCTGTTCCTGGCGATCGCGCTGATCGTCGAGTTCGCGCTCAGCAGGCCGCGGTGGCGGGACCTGCCGTGGCTGGCGGTCCCGTTCGTGCCGCTGATCGCCTACTCCTGGTACCTGCACGGCCGTACCGGCGACTGGCTCGCGTGGAAGCACGCCCAGGAGGCGGGCTGGGGCAGGGAGATGGTGTGGCCGTGGGAGGCGTGGCGGACCACGTGGAACTCCGCGATGGGCGCCGACGACTTCGCCGTCGCCTTCCGCATGGAGATCGCCGGCGCCGTGGTCGCCGTGGTGACGCTGGGGTGGCTGCTCGTGCGGCGCCGGTGGAGCGAGTTCGTCTACTGCGGGTTGCAGGCCGGCGCGCTGCTGCTGTCGGCCTACTACCTGTCGGTGCCGCGCTCGCTGCTGCTGTGGTTCCCGCTGTGGGTACTGCTGGCGCGGCTGTCCACGCGGTGGATCATCGCGTACGGCCTGCTGCTCGGCCCGCTGATGGTGCTGAACACCCTGCGTTTCCTCACCGGCGCGTGGGCCGGCTGAAACTCTTACCCGCTTCCTTCGAAAAGTAATCCATGGAAGTTATCCACAGCCTGTGGGTTTCCCTCACAGATTCTTGCGGAGGAAGGCGATGTCCTCCGCTTGACCTGCGAATGGCGTCTCCACGATGATCGGCGCCGCCGCCTTGCGGCACACCTCGAGAATCAGCTCAGAGTCGATCTGACCCTGCCCGAGGTTGGCGTGCCGGTCGGCGCCCGAGTCGAACGAGTCGCGCGAGTCGTTGCAGTGGACCAGGTCGATGCGGCCGGTGATGGCCTTGACCCTGTCGACCACGTCGACCAGCTCCTCGCCTCCCGCGTGCGCGTGGCAGGTGTCGAGACAGAAGCCCACGTCGAACCCGTCGAGCGCCTCCCACAGCCTGGCGATACTGTCGAGCCTGCGGGCGACGGCGTTGCCGCCGCCCGCGGTGTTCTCGATGAGCACGGGGATGGGGCACTCCATCCGCTCGAACACCTTGCGCCAGTTGTCGAACCCGATCTGCGGGTCCTCGTCCTTGTTGAGATGGCCGCCGTGGACGATCAGGCCCTTGGCGCCCAGGCTCGCGGCCGCCTTGAGGTGCTGCTCCAGCAGCTTGCGGCTGGGGATCCTGATCCGGTTGTTGGTGGTCGCCACGTTGATCAGGTAGGGCGCGTGGATGTAGATGTCGACGCCCTCGACCGGCTTGTCGGGCAGCACCGGGGCCTTGTAGCCCTGCGGGTCACCGAGGAAGAACTGCACGATCTCCGCGTCGCGTTCGGCCGCGTGGGCGGCGGGATCGTCCTGGTCGACATGAGCTCCGATGCGCACCATGCCCTCCAGGCTATCTGTTTGGCGGGGACGCATCAGGGCAGTCGAGGCGCAGCCCCCCGTACGCAAGGAGCGCCAGATGACCCGCTATCGCTTAGGCAGTTTCGTCTTTCTGATCTACATCCTCGTCGGGCTCTACGTGGCCTGGATCTACGACTACATCACCCCCGCTCTCCTGAAGGACGTAGCCGAGGCACTGCTGGCCACGTTCCTGTGGTTCGTCCTCCTTCTCGGCGGAGACCTTCACCTGGGCTGAGACCGTCGTCGCCCGGCGTCAACGCATAGCACCACCGGCCGGACATCGGACTGGTCCGATGTCCGGCGTCTTCGTCTTCCCTCCGCTCGGCCCCACGAGCGCTGCCCGCCGGTTCGTGCCGTCAGGGGTCGCATGGTTCGCGGCGTACGGGGACGCATGGTTCGCGCCGTCAGGGAACGCATGGTTCGCGGCGTACGGGGACGCATGGTTCGCGCCGTCAGGGAACGCATGGTCCGTGCCGTTCGGGACGCATGGTTCGTGCCGTCAGGGGACGCATGGTTCGCCCCGTCCGGGTGACGCGTGAGGAGCGCGCCGCACGGCCCGCGGTAGCGGGCGGAACGCGACCACGCGGACGGCCGCTCTCGCGTTCGCCGCGGAAGGAACGTGTCACGCGCGAGCGTGCCGCTTCCGCAGGGAAGGGCCTCCGGCCACGGAAGGACGGGAGGGGTCCGCGCCTACGGGAGGAATCCGCCGCGGGCGATGCCCAGCGCCACGCCTACGAACGACGCCACGATCCCCACGATGTTCAGCGCCCGCTCGGGCGTCGTCGCCGAGATGTACTGCGAGTAGAGCCCGCCTCCGAAGCCGAGCGCCCCCACCCACGACGAGACCACGTGACCACCGGGAAAGAAGGTCGCTCCGAACGCGATCAGGCCGCACACCAGCGTCCCGATGGACAACAGGTTCTCGACAGGATGTGAGCGGCCGTCGCTGTTGAGCGTCATTTTGAACTTCTCGTTCTCGCCGGGACGAAGCACGTGTGGCATGGCTACCACCCCCTCATCAGTAAAGGAGTTCCCATCCGTGAGCGGCTGGTAACCTGAGCAGGCTGCGTTGTGCTGGGTCAACCGCCGCCGGGTCGCCGAAAGGGGCGAATCCGGTGAAAACGTCAGCGTCCTCCTGTCACGGCAGAGTGTCGTGACCGCAAGAGTCCAGAGGAGGTTGGAGTCCAACATGCGTCGTTACGAAGTAATGGTGATCCTGGACCCTTCGCTCGATGAGCGCACTGTGGCGCCGTCCCTCGACCAGTTCCTCGCTGTCGTCCGCAACGACGGTGGCACCGTGGAGAAGGTCGACGTGTGGGGCCGCCGCCGTCTCGCCTACGACATCGACAAGAAGTCGGAAGGCATCTACGCCGTCATCGACCTGTCCGCCGAGCCGGCCACGGTCAAGGAGCTCGACCGCCAGATGAACCTCAACGAGGGCATCATGCGGACCAAGGTTCTCCGCCCGGACGTGCACTAAGCAGCTCGTTCTCCCGATTTTCTGTCGGGGGCGAGCCGTAGTCTGAGCCGTAACCCAAGAGTTGAGGAAGGGCTCCAGCCATGGCAGCAGGCGACACCGTCATCACCATCGTCGGCAATCTTGTCAACGATCCTGAGCTGCGCTTCACCCCTACGGGGCAAGCCGTGGCCCAGTTCCGCGTCGCGTCCACTCCGCGGTTCATGGACCGCCAGACCAACGAGTGGAAGGACGGCGAAAGCCTCTTCCTGACCTGCAACGTGTGGCGTCAGGCGGCCGAGAACGTCGCCGAGTCGCTGCAGCGCGGCATGCGGGTCATCGTCCAGGGGCGGCTCAAGCAGCGGTCTTACGAGACCAAGGAAGGCGAGAAGCGCACGGTCTACGAGGTCGAGGTCGACGAGATCGGCCCGTCTCTCCGTAACGCCACCGCCAAGGTCAACCGCACCACCCGTCAGGGTGGCGGCGGTGGCGGCTTCGGCGGCGGTCCCGCCGACGACCCGTGGGCCTCGGCCACGCCCGCCCCGCCTCAGGGCGGCGGCGGTTACGGCGGTGGCGGCGGCGGCGGCTTCGGCGGCGGCAACCAGGGTGGCGGCTTCGGCGGCAACCAGGGTGGCGGCGGCTTCGGCGGCGGCGGCGGCGGCGACTTCAGCGACGAGCCTCCTTTCTAGTCCGAGGTGCCCGTTCGCGGGCACCTCACGGCCAGGCCGCGAGGCCTGACCACCTGTCAACAAGCCCGAGTCCATTCCCGCTTCACGGCGGGGCTCTGAAAGGAGCACCACGATGGCTAAGCCGGCACTGCGCAAGCCCAAGAAGAAGGTTTGCCTGTTCTGCCACGACAAGATCTCCTACGTCGACTACAAGGACACGGCGCTGCTTCGGAAGTTCATCTCCGACCGCGGCAAGATCCGTGCGCGTCGGGTGACGGGCAACTGCACCCAGCACCAGCGTGACGTGGCGACCGCGATCAAGAACGCCCGTGAGGTGGCTCTGCTGCCCTACACGAGCACCGCGCGCTAAGGAGGACTTGCGACATGAAGCTCATCCTCACCACCGAGGTCTCCGGCCTCGGCGCCCCCGGCGACATCGTCGAGGTCAAGGACGGCTACGGCCGCAACTACCTCGTTCCCCGCGGCTACGCGATCCTGTGGACGCGCGGCGGCGAGAAGCAGATCGCTTCGATCAAGAAGGCGCGCGACGCCCGCGAGATCCGCGACCTGGGCACCGCCAAGGAGATCGCCGGCCAGCTCGGCGCCCTCAAGGTCAAGCTGACCACCCGCGCCGGCGAGTCCGGCCGCCTGTTCGGCTCGATCACCACCGGTGACATCGCCGACGCGGTCAAGAAGGCCGGTGGCCCGGTCCTCGACCGTCGTCGCATCGAGATCGTCAACGCGATCAAGAGCGTCGGCTCCCACAAGGTCAGCGTCAAGCTGCACCCCGAGGTCTCCGCCTCCGTCGACGTCGAGGTCGTCGCCGGCTAGCGGTTTCTTCATGAGCGAAGCCCCCGTGGGTCTCCCGCGGGGGCTTCGTCGTTCCCCGTGCACGTCCGCGCCCGCTCGAAGCGATCGCCGGTCCGGCCCGGTCTTGCTGCTTCTGCGCCGGTGTCAGAGGCGGTCGAGGAGTTCTTCCAACGCGCGCATGACGCCGGATCGCCAGCCGCCGCCCATGATCGCGCGGGCGCGCTGCTGGAGCGGGTTGTCCGGGTCGAACCCTTCGTGCACCAGGAACAGGCGGGTACCGGCGCCTTCCCTGTGCAGGGTCCAGGTGATCGTCCAGTCCGCGCCGTGGGCCTCCGACGGGGCGGCGTCCTGCCAGCGGATGCTGAGCATCTTCTCGGTCTCGAAGGCCAGGACCTCAGCCTGGACGGTGCCGGAGAATCCGGTGGCGGGAATCGCGACCGCCTGCATGGTGTAGCGGTGCCCGACCTCGAGCCGGAAGTCGCCCGGCATCAGCCATTGGGCGAGCAGGTCCGGCTTGGTCAGTGCCCGCCACACCTTGGCCGGCGGATGCCGCAGGAACTGGTCGACGTGGACGGTGGTCAGATCGTCATCGGTCATGATTCTTCCTCGGTCATGCGGTCGAGCAGGTCGCGCAGGCCGGTGAGCTTCTCGCGCCAGAACCGCTCGAACGGGTGGAGCCACTCCTGCACCTCGTGGAGCGGAACGGCCTCCAGCCGGTAGATCCGCTGCCGGCCCACCTTCTGCTCGCTGACCAGCTCGGCCTCACGCAACACTCGCAGGTGTTCGGAGAGGCTGGGGCGGGCCATGTCGAAGTGGCCCGCCAGCCGCTGGACGGGCTGCGGTCCCTCCTCCCGGAGGAGTCGCAGCACCTCCCTTCGCACCGGGCTGGCCAGGGCCGCGAAGATCCGGTCCTCGACTGCTTCTACGGCGGGCATCGCGGTTCAGGAGGCGGACAGGACGAAGGAGTTGCCGTCCGGGTCGGTGAAGGTGGCCTGACGCCCCCATGGCAGGTCCATGGGGCCGTCGACCGCCGCTCCTGCCCGGGCGAGGCGGGCGCAGTCGGCGTCGAGGTCGGACGTCTCCAGCATGATCCCCTTCGCGGAGCCGGGGGTGAAGCCCTGCTCGGCGGCGGCCAGCGTGAAGCTGGTCTGCGCGCCTTCGGGCGCGACCTGGAGCCAGCGCACCGGCCCCATCCGCCTGTCGGTGAGCACCTCGAAGCCGAGGGCGCCGACGTAGAAGTCCTTGGCCGCGTCCTGGTCGGTGACGGGCAGCGTGACGAGTTTGGCGTGCGTGATGGTCATGCGGCTCATAATAGGTAGGAAATCTCCTACCTATCAACTCGATCGTGGTCGATCGACCATTGCGGACGGTCATGGGCTGGCCGCCACCGGCGACGACTTCAGGGAAGGCGTGGGCGGAGCACCGGCTCAGGGACAAGACGCATGGCCGCTACGTCTACCTGCACCCCGTGGCCGGCGAACTGGATCTGTCGTTCGAGACGCCGCGGCTGCCCGACGATCCTGACCAGGCGCTGGTCGTCCACACCGTAGAGGAGGGGTCGCCTTCGCACACCGCGCTGCGGCTGCCGGCGGCCTGGGCACGGGAGGCGTCGCCGGCGCGCTGAGCATAAGCCGTCAAAGGTACATATGGGCCCGAACTGATCCTCCATTAGTGCCGCGTACAATTTGCACGTTCATCTAGGTAACGTGGAGGCTTGCCCATGGTCCGCCCTTCGATGCTGCTCGCGCTCGGTGCGCTCGCGACGGCGGCTGTGGCGTGCGCGCCCGCCGACAACACCGCGACCACGGCGGCACCGAGCGCCGCAGCGTCCACCGCCTGCACGAAGGATCAGCTCACGCTCGTCTCCGCGGGCAAGCTCACGATCGGTACCGACAAGCCCGCCTACGAGCCGTGGTTCAAGGACGACGACCCCGCCAACGGCCAGGGCTTCGAGAGCGCGGTCGCCTACGCGGTCGCCGGCGAGATGGGCTTCGACCGTGACGAGGTGCAGTGGTCGACGGTCAAGTTCGACACCGCCTTCGCCCCCGGTGAGAAGAAGTTCGACTTCGACGTCAACCAGGTTTCGATCACTCCGCAGCGGGCCGAGGCGGTCGACTTCAGCAAGGGGTACTACACGGTCAAGCAGGCCGTCGTCACCCTGAAGGGCTCTCCCGCCGCCACCGCCACGACCCTCGTGGGCCTCAGGGAGACCAGGATCGGCGTGCAGGTCGGCACGACCGCGTTCAGCGCCGTCCAGCGTGTCATCCGGCCCTCCTCGCTGCCCAAGGTCTACAACGAGCAGATCGACGCGGTTAACGCGCTCAAGAACGGCCAGGTCGACGCCCTCGTGGTCGACCTGCCGACGGCTTTCTACGTGACCGCCGTCCAGGTGCCGAACTCGCAGATCCTCGGCCAGTTCAGCGCCACGGGCGGCGAAAAGCCCGAGGAGTTCGGCCTGGTCATGGGGAAGGGAAGCGCGCTGAAGCCCTGCGTCGACAAGGCGGTCGACGCGCTGAGGTCCAAGGGTGAGCTGGCCAAGATCGAGCAGCAGTGGCTCGGCGAGGCGGCGGGCGCTCCCGAGCTGAAGTGATGGCCACCACCTGGGTCAAGAGTGACAGGCAGCGCGAACGCGAGCGGATGCGCGCCGGCCGTGCGCGCCGTTCGGCCTCCACCGCCACCGTGTCGACGGTCGTCTTCCTGGTGCTCGTCGTCTGGGCGGTCACGAACGCGCCGGGCTGGGACCGGGTCCAGGACACCTTCTTCAACCCCGGCCAGTTCGTCACGGCGCTGCCCGACGTGCTCGACGGGTTCCTGCTCAACGTCAAGATCTTCCTGATCGCCGAGCCGTTGATCCTCGTCGTCGGCCTGCTGGTGGCGCTGGCGCGCGGGCTGACCGCCCCGGTGTTCTTTCCGCTGCGCTGCCTGGCCGTCGCCTACACCGACATCTTCCGTGGTGTCCCGACGATCCTGCTGGTCTACCTCGTCGGGTTCGGCCTGCCGGCGCTTCGTCTGCAGGGCATTCCCTCGGACGAGGCGACGCTCGGCGTCATCGCGCTGACGCTCTCCTACGGCGCCTACGTGGCCGAGGTGTTCCGCTCGGGCATCGACTCGGTCCATCCGAGCCAGGTGTCCGCGGCCCGCTCGCTCGGCCTCACCCACGCCAAGACGATGCGGTTCGTGGTGCTGCCCCAGGCGGTGCGCAGGGTCATCCCGCCGCTGCTGAACGACTTCGTGTCGCTGCAGAAGGACACGGCGCTGGTGGCGACCATCGGCGCGATCGAGGCGCTGCGACAGGCGCAGATCCACGCCTCCACCACCTTCAACTACACGCCCTACCTGGTGGCCGCGTTGCTGTTCGTCCTGCTCACCATCCCGATGGCCCGGTTCACCGACTACCTGGCCGCCCGGTCGCAGAGGCGGAGGGGCCGATGACCGTGCTCGCCCTCGAAGGGGTCTGGAAGAGCTACGGCGACCACCCCGTCCTGCGTGGGATCGACCTGGAGGTGGCCCCGCACGAGGTGGTCTGCCTCATCGGCGCCTCGGGGTCGGGCAAGTCGACCCTGCTGCGTACGGTCAACCTGCTCGAGACCGTCGACGACGGGGTCATCACGCTCGACGGCCGGGAGATCACCGATCCCCGCGTGGACGTCGACGACGTGCGCAAGCGCGTGGGCATCGTCTTCCAGGCGTTCAACCTGTTCCCCCACATGAGCGTGCTCGACAACATCACGCTCGCTCCGCGCCAGGTCCACAGGGTGGCCAGGAAGCAGGCGGAGGAGCAGGCTCGTGAGCTGCTGGCCAGATTCGGCCTGGCGCAGAAGGCGGACGCCTACCCCGACCAGCTGTCAGGCGGGCAGCAGCAGCGGGTGGCCATCATCCGCGCGCTGGCCACGCAACCCAGACTGATGCTCCTCGACGAGGTCACCTCCGCGCTCGACCCCGAGCTGGTCACCGAGGTGCTCGGCATCATCAGGGAGCTCAAGGGCGCGGGGATGACGATGGTCATGACCACCCATGAGATGAGCTTCTGCAGGGACATCGCCGACACCATCTGCTTCCTGGACGACGGGGTGCTGCTCGAGAAGGGCAGCCCCGAGCAGATCTTCGGCGACCCGCAGCACCCTCGCACGCGCGACTTCCTGCGCAGCGTGATC
Organism: Nonomuraea sp. bgisy101; assembly: GCF_057708945.1. Classification (NCBI taxonomy): domain Bacteria; kingdom Bacillati; phylum Actinomycetota; class Actinomycetes; order Streptosporangiales; family Streptosporangiaceae; genus Nonomuraea; species Nonomuraea sp. bgisy101. The sequence goes on along the minus strand of NZ_JBYITD010000049.1, from coordinate 25,765 downwards.
GAGTCGGGGCGCTTCTGACGTCTCAGCGGCGGTGGCGTCCGCGGCCGGAGGCGACGGGGGCGGCCAGGAGGCTGCGCCGCCTGCCGTACGCCAGGTAGACCAGGACGCCGAGCGCCATCCACGCCGCGAACGACAGCCACGTCTGCACGCTCAGGTTGACCATCAGCCACAGCGTCGCCAGCACCGACACCGCGGGCAGGAGCGGTGACAGCGGCACGCTGAACTCGCGGGGAGCGCCCGGCATCCGTCGGCGCAGCACCACCACCCCGGCCGACACCGCGAGGAACGCGAACAGCGTGCCGATCACGACCAGCTGCTCCAGCATCAGCACCGGCGCCAGCTCGGCCAGCAGGATCGCGGTCACGCCGATCACCAGCGTCACCCTGGAGGGGCTGTGGTAGCGGCGGCTGAGCGTCCCGAGCCCGCGCGGCAGCAGCCCGTCGCGGGCCATCGCGAACATGATCCGCGTCTGCCCCGCGATCAGCACCAGGATCACGGTCGTCAGCCCCAGGACGGCGCCGATGTTGATCACGTGCACCATCGCGTTCTCGCCCACCGCCGCGAAGGCCGCCGCCAGCGGCGCGGACTCGGAGATCCGGGTGTAGGGCACCATGCCGACCATGACGATCGCCACCGCGATGTAGAGGACAGTGGCGATCACCAGGCTCCGGATCATCCCCTTCGGTACGGCACGCGGCGCGTCCAGCGTCTCCTCCGACGCCGTGGCCACGATGTCGAACCCGATGTAGGCGAACGCGATCGCGGGCGCCGCCGCGAACACCCCGAACCATCCGAAGGTGCCCGTCGGCCCCACGACCAGTCCGAGCAGCGTGTCGGGAGGGTCCGACGCCGGCTGGTGCGGCGCGATGAACCCGCCCAGGTTGGCCGCGTCGAAGTGGAGCGCCCCCACGACGATCACCGCGCCGATGGCCAGCAGCTTCGCCACCACGATCACCCACAGCGCGCGCAGCCCGATCCTGGCGCTCACCGCGGCGGTGAGCGTCAGCACGCCGAGGATGAACGCGGTCAGCACGCCAGGAGGGAGCGAGAGGCTCAGCCCGAGGTCGGCGAGCGTCTGGGCCGCGTACAGCGCCCACACGCGCGCCACCACGGCCGCCGCGAGCTGCATCTCCAGGAGCAGCGCCCAGCCGACGACCCAGGCCCACACCTCGCCGAACAGGACGTAGGTGAAGGTGTAGGCGCTGCCCGACGCGGGGATCGCGGAGGCCAGCTCGGCGTAGCAGAGCGCGGCCAGCAGCGAGGCGATCCCGGCGATCATGAAGGAGAGGATCACGCCGGGGCCCGCCGTGGTGGCCGCCTGGCGGCCGGCGACGCTGAAGATGCCCGCGCCGATCATCACACCCAGGCCGAGCACCACCAGGTCGGCAGGCCGGTAGAGCCGGTGCAGGCTGTGCCGGGCACCGGTGCGCAGGCCGAGGGCTTCGGAGAGGGGGAGGCGGCGCACGTCTTTGTACCAATCGCCTAGGTGAAGGCTCCCACCTTGCAAGCCTTGGACCGTGCCAGGCAAGCACGGTCCGGTTGACGAGTGGTCAACCTCCGGTAACTAGCCACCGCGTGCCGTACGCCCTGCCACCCAGCGTGATCAGCCGTGCGATCATCCACACGCCGAGCGCCAGCCACAGCACGACGAGGTCGCCCGCCACGAGGGCCACCGGCAGGTAGGCCAGCGTCGTCCACACCCCGGCCCACGCCAGGTAACGCTGGTCGCCTGCGCCGATGAGGACGCCGTCGAGCACGAAGACGATGCCCGAGACCGGCTGGAACAGCGCCACCACCCACAGCACGTCGAGCAGCTCGGCGGTCACCTGTGGATCGGCGTCGAAGATGCCGGGGAAGAACGGCCGGCCCGCGACGACGACCAACGCGAGCACGACGCCCGACCACAGGCCCCACCACACCATGCGCCTGGTGGCCGCCCTGGTGCCCTCGGTGTCGCCCGCGCCGAGGGAACGCCCCGTGATGGCCTGCCCCGCGATCGCGATGGCGTCGAGGGCGAGGGCGAGCAGTGTCCACAGCTGGGTGGCGATGGCGTGCGCGGCCAGCTCCGCGGTGCCCAGCCTGGTCGCCATGGCCGTGGCCACCAGCAGCACGATGCGCAGGCAGACGGTCCTGATGAGGAGGGCGAGGCCGGCCGTACCCGCCTGCATGATGCCCGAGAGGCCGGGCGCGAGCGACACCCCGGCGCGGCGCGCGCCCCTGACGACGACCCGCAGGTAGACGGCCGCGCCGATGGTCTGCGCCAGTACGGTGCCCCATGCCGAGCCCGCGATGCCCCAGTGCAGGCCGAGCACGAACCAGGCGTTGAGCACGGCGTTCAGCGCGAAGGAGCCGATCGCCACGGCGAGCGGCGTCCTGGTGTCCTGCATCCCGCGGAGGACGCCGGTGCCCGCGAGCACGACGAGCATGCCGGGGGTGCCGAGCAGGCTGATCCGCAGGTAGGTGACGGCTTCGGCGGACTGCTCCGCGGCGGCGCCGAACAGGGCGACCATGGCGGGCGCCAGCGGCCAGCAGATCACGATCAGCGCCACGCCGATGGCGAAGGCCAGCCACATCCCGTCCACCCCGCTGCGCATCGCGCGCGTGTGGTTGCCCGCGCCGATCTGCCTGGCGACGGAGGCGGTGGTGCCGTAGGCGAGGAACACGCAGAGGTAGACAAGCGTCGACAGCACCGTTCCCGCCACGCCGAGCGCGCCGACCGCGGTGGTGCCCAGCCCGTGGCCCACGATCGCGTAGTCGGCGATCAGGAACAGCGGCTCGGCGACCAGCGCTCCGAACGCGGGGAGCGCCAGGCGCAGAATCTCCCTGTCCTGGGTAGTAATGGGCATTTAGCCATTATGCCCCTTACGTAATGATCCTTTGGCGTGTCGAGTCAACTTTCTTTCCTCCACAGCTAGTGGATAGTGTTTTCCCAGGTCAGAGCGGTTTTCCACAAGGCGGCTCAGAGTTATCCCCAGGCTCGTCCACAGCGCTCCCACACCTTCCACCGGTTCCTGCACAGCTTGACCACAGGGTTGTCCACAGGCTGCGTTGCCGTACCGTCTAACGACGGGCGAAACTGTCAGCCCGGTCGACTACAAGTGGGGGTGGTGCGACCGCCTGCTAGGTGTGTTCAAGGGGGCGCGGAGACCATGGAAGACGAAGAGCCGAGCGGCGGCGGCCCAGGATTCGAGCGCACCCCACCGAGCAACATCGAGGCGGAGCAGTCCGTTCTCGGCGGCATGCTGCTGTCCAAGGACGCCATCGCCGACGTCGTCGAGATCATCAGGTCCGACGACTTCTACCGCCCCGCACACCAGATGATCTACGAGGTCGTCACCGACCTGTACGGCAGGGGCGAGCCCGCCGACGCCGTCACCGTCTTCGACGAGCTCCAGAAGCGCGGCGAGATGGCCAGGGTGGGCGGCGCGGCCTACCTCCACACCCTGACCGCGGTCGTCCCCACCGCCGCCAACGCCGGCTACTACGCCAAGATCGTCCGAGAGCAGGCCATCCTCCGCCGCCTCATCGAGGCCGGCACCCGCATCGTCTCCTTCGGCTACGGCGGGCAGAACGAAGAGGTCGACGACCTGGTCGACCGCGCCCAGGCCGAGATCTACAAGGTCACCGAGCGCCGCACGTCCGAAGACTACGCGCCGCTGTCCGACATCATGCCCGGCGCCCTCGACGAGCTGGAGGCGATCGGCTCCCGAGGCGGCCAGATGGTCGGCGTCCCCACCGGCTTCCAGGACCTCGACAGCCTCACCAACGGTCTCCACCCCGGCCAGATGATCGTCGTCGCCGCCCGCCCCGCGATCGGCAAGGCGCTGGCGCTCGACACCCCGCTGCCCACGCCCACCGGCTGGACCACCATGGGGGAAGTCCGCGTGGGCGACCACCTCATCGGCGCGGACGGCAGGCCCACCAGGGTCGTCGCCGCCACCGGCGTCATGACCGGCAGGCCCTGCTACGAGGTCGAGTTCAGCGACGGCACCGTCATCGTCGCCGACGGCCGGCACCAGTGGCGAACCAGCACCTCGACAGGCCGCCGTGCCGCGCCCGAGCGAGCCTTCTCCCGGCACGAGGACACGGCGCGGCGGGTGCGCGCCGCCTACGCCGCCACCGCGGAGCGACCCGGACGGCTCACCGCGCACGAGCGGACACCGGTATGGACGCGGGGGGCCGCAGGGCTCGTCCCCGCCCACCTGTCCACCCAGGTGCCCGGCGCGCTTCAGCACGCCCGGCCGGCCAGGCCCGCCTCGGTTACCAGGTCCGCTGCGAACGGGTTCGCTGTGACCAGGCTCGCCTCGGTCACCAGGTCCGCGCTGACCAGACCTGCCCCTGTGACCAGGCCGGAGCACGACGCCACGACCGAGGCGCACCGACGCGTGCGCACCACGGAGGAGATCGCCGCCTCCCTCCGCTCCGCCCCCGCAGGCCGGCGGCCCCGCCACGCGGTCGAGGTCGCGAGCGCCTTCCAGCTCGACGAGCAGGACCTGCCGCTGCCGCCGTACGCGCTGGGCATCTGGCTGGGCGACGGCCACGGCGGCGCGAGCCGGCTCGCCACGGCGGACCACGAGATCGCGGCCCACCTCGCGAGCGAGGGGCTGCGCATCGGCCAAGGGCAGGACCTCCTCCACGACGAGCGCGGGAGCATGCGGGACGTCCTGCGGTCACTGGGCCTCCTGGACGGCGCGCACGTCCCCGCGCGCTATCTCAGGGCCTCGGAGCGCCAACGCCGCGACCTCCTCGCGGGTCTGCTCGACTCCGGCGGCACGGTCGACGAGCGGGGACTGATCCAGTTCGCCCACACGAGCCGGCGGCTGGCCGAGGACGTGTTGGAGCTCGTCCTCAGCCTCGGATACCAGGCCACCGCGGGGACGAAGCCCGCCGAGGGGCGAACCCCGGGCTCCGCCACCTGCCACACGATCGGCTTCACGACGGCCGACCGGGTCTTCCGGCTGTCCAGCAAGGCGGCAAGGCTCGTCGGCGCCGTCCACCCGGCGACCCGCGTCCGGCACATCGTCGACGTCAGACCCATCGCGTCGGTGCCCGTCCGGTGCGTGGAAGTCGACAACGACGATCACATGTACCTCGCGGGCAGAGCCTGCGTCCCGACGCACAACAGCACGCTCGGCCTGGACTTCGCCCGATCGGCGGCGATCAAGCACGGCATGACCACCGTCATCTTCTCCCTGGAGATGTCGCGCAACGAGATCACCATGCGCCTGCTGTCGGCCGAGGCTCGCGTGGCGCTCCACTCGATGCGCTCGGGCATGATGAACGACGACGACTGGACCAGGCTCGCCCGCAGGATGAGCGAGGTGGCCGAGGCGCCGCTGTTCATCGACGACTCGCCCAACATGTCGATGATGGAGATCAGGGCCAAGTGCCGCCGCCTGAAACAACGCAACGACCTGCGGTTCGTCGTCATCGACTACCTCCAGCTGATGAGCTCGCCGAAGAAGACCGAGTCCAGGCAGAACGAGGTCTCGGAGATCTCCCGATCGATCAAGCTGCTGGCCAAGGAGCTCGAGGTGCCCGTCATCGCGATCTCCCAGCTCAACCGAGGCCCCGAGCAGCGCACCGACAAGCGCCCCGCCGTCAGCGACCTTCGCGAATCGGGATGTCTCACGGCCGACACCCGCATCCTCAGAGCCGACACCGGCGCTGAGACGACTCTCGGCGCTCTGCTGGAGTCGGGCGCGCGCGACGTTCCTGTCTGGTCGATGGACGACAACCTCCGGCTCGTTCCCCGGACGATGACCCATGTGTTCCCCAGCGGCACCAAAGAGGTCTTCCGCCTGCGGCTGACCTCCGGAAGAGAGATCACCGCGACCGCCAACCACCCGTTCCTGACCTACGGCGGCTGGCAGGCTCTCGGGGATCTCGGCCCAGGCGTCCGGCTGGCCGTACCCCGCCATGTGCCTGCCCCGCGGCAGTTGCAGTCGTGGTCGGACAGTGAGGTCGCGCTGCTGGCCCACATGATCGGCGACGGCTCGTTCGTCGGGCGCCAGCCGATCCGCTACGCGAGTACGGACGAGGCATGCCTGGCCGCGGTGACCGAGGCGACTCGCCACTTCGGTGTCACCGCGGTGCGTGACGACTATGAGGCGGCCAGGGTGACCACCCTGCGGCTGCCCGCGCCGTATCGGCTGACGCACGGCAAGCGGAACCCTGTTGCGGCGTGGCTCGACTCCCTGGGGTTGTTCGGTCTCAGGAGCAACGAGAAGTTCGTCCCCGAAGGGGTCTTCGCGCTGCCCAAGCGGCAGATCGCCGACTTCCTGCGGCACCTGTGGGCGACGGACGGATGCGTGTGGTGGGATGACAAGCAGGGCCAGGCCCGCATCTCCTACTCCTCCACGAGCAGGCGGCTGATCGACGACGTGGCGCAACTGCTTCTGCGCTTCAACGTGATGACGAGGGTGAAGACGACCAGGAAGGGCGACCACCGTCCCGGCTACCAACTCGTCATCTACGGCGCCGAGAACCAGCGCCGTTTCCTGGACGACATCGGGGTCCACGGAGAGCGTGCAGCGCAGGCGGAGCGTTGCCTCGCCGGGCTGAGCCACGTCAAGAGCGACACCAACCTCGACACCGTGCCCGCTGAGGTGTGGGGGCGAGTGCGCGAGGTCCTGACGGAGAAGGGAATGACCCACCGGCGGTTCGCCGACGACCTGGGCACGCAGTTCTGTGGCAGTGCGCTGTCGAAGCACGCGCCGAGTCGTGAGCGGCTGGGACGGGTGGCCGCCATTCTCGACGATGCCCAGATGGACATGCTGGCCACCAACGACGTCTTCTGGGACGAGATCGCCTCGATCGAGAGCCTGGGCGAACAGCCTGTGTACGACGCCACGGTGCTCGGCACGCACAACTTCGTGGCCAACGGGATCAGCGTCCACAACTCGATCGAGCAGGATGCGGACATGGTGATCCTGCTGCATCGTGAGGACGCGTATGAGCGGGAGTCGCCCAGGGCGGGTGAGGCTGACCTGATCGTGGCCAAGCACCGTAACGGCCCCACCGCGACCGTCACCGTCGCCTTCCAGGGTCACTACAGCCGGTTCGTGGACATGGCCCAGCACTAGCTGGCCCACGACGGGCCGCGGCGGGGTCTCGTCGGCTGGGCCGGCCCAGGCTGGATAGGGTCGATCGATGGAGGAGATCGCGGGAGAGCCGTCGGAGGACCGTTCTGATGCGCGGTACGCGGCCCGCCTGGCGGCGTACGGGGCCGTCTCCACCCGGTTGTCGTTGATGAGCGACCGGCGGTTGGGCGAGGTCGTCGCGGCGGCCGGCGAGCGCGGGGCCGGAATCGGCGGCAGGTCGGCGGAGGTGGAGCTCGACGGGACTCGGGTGTTCGTCAAGCGGGTGCCCCTGACGGACGTCGAGCTGCGGCCGGAGCACGCGCGCTCGACGGCGAACGTGTTCGGGCTGCCGATGTTCTACCAGTACGGCATCGGCTCGGCCGGGTTCGGTGCGTGGCGTGAACTGGCCGTCCACACCATGACGACCAACTGGGTCCTGGGCGACGAGTATGAGGGGTTCCCGCTGATGTACCACTGGCGGATCCTGCCTGACTCGCCTCCTCGCGGGTTCGCCGACGAGTTCGGGGGCCTTGAAGGGGCGGTGGCGCACTGGGACGGCTCGGCGGCCGTGCGGGGGCGTCTGGAAGCGATCGGGCGGTCCACGTTCAGTCTGGTGCTCTTCCTGGAACACGTGCCGTGGACTCTGGGCGCCTGGCTGGCCGACCACCCGACCGCCGCGACGTTCCTGTGGGCGGAGGAGGCTCTGGCACGAGGGGCCGCGTACATGAGCTCTCGTGAGCTCGTGCACTTCGACGCTCATTTCCACAACGTGCTGACGGACGGGCGGCGGCTCTACTTCGCCGATTTCGGGCTGGCCCTGAGCGCGGGTTTCGACCTCTCGGCGGGGGAGGCCGCTTTCCTCTCCGACCATCTGGCGTACGACCGCCACTACACGGCGGCCCATCTGCTCCGCCATCATCTGCTCGCCGGCCTGCGCGGCGGCACCGAGCACGGGGCTTTCCTGCGGGAGTGGCTCGATCGCGAACGGCCGGCCGGGATCCCCGCCGAGATCGCCGCGATCATCGATCGGCACGCGCGGGCGTCCCTCGTCCTGGACGACTTCCACCGCCGCCTGCTGACGGGCGGCAAGCGGGTACCGTTCCCTGCCGCCGAGCTCGGGGGACCCGGAGGCGGCGTGGGGGAGCCGCCGGGGTAGCGTGCGGGCTGGGTGCGATTTCGTTGCGGCGACGAGGCGGGGAAGTGTCTGACGTTATCCGTGGTGTGTTGTTCGACATCGACGACACCCTCTTCGACTACACCAGCGCCGAACGGGCCGGTCTGCTCGGGACCCTGGCGGCCGAGGGGCTGGTGGCGGTGTTCCCTTCGCCTGAGGAGGCGGTGGCGCTCTGGCGGGGGATCATGGAGGAGGAGTACGCCAGGTTCCTCGTCGGTGAGCTGACCTTCGAGGAGCAAAGGCTCGTGCGGGTCAGCAGGTTCCTCGGAAGGACGGTCGGCGAGGAGGAGGCGACGGCCTGGTTCGCGGGCTACTCGGCGCTCGTCAACGCCGCGTGGTCGGCCTTCCCTGACGCGGCTCCCGTGCTGGAGGCGCTCGCGCCGCGTTACCGGCTGGGCGTGGTGTCCAACTCGACGCTGGCGCATCAGCTGGACAAGCTGACCGCGCTGGGACTGCTCGCGCACTTCGGCGAGGCGGCGATCGTGTGTTCCAGCGAGTACGGCCAGGCGAAGCCGTACCCGGGGATCTTCCTGGAGGGTTGCGCGCGGCTCGGCCTGCCTCCTGAGCAGGTCGCGTTCGTGGGCGACAAGTACGACGTCGACGCCCTCGGGGCGCGTGACGCGGGGCTGCGCCCGTTCTGGCTGGACAGGTCGGGCGGCGCCGCCGGGCAGGGAGCGGGCGCGCCGGTGGACGAGGGGGTGACGGTCATCGGCTCGCTGGAGGAGCTGGTGGCGGAACTGGACGCGGTCAGCTGGCGTAGATCAGGTCACGGTAGGGCTGGATGAGATTCTCGAAGACGGCGATGAACTCGGCGGCCGCCTCGGCGAGTTCCTCGGCCGGCGGCGGTGTGGCGGGTTCGAGCGCGTGGCGGACGACGAAAGCCATCGTCTCGGCCTTGGCCTGGCGGTCGAGCTCGGCGGCTTGCGGGTCGAGCTCGTCGATGAGGTAGAAGCCGCCGTTGAGCGCGCTCATCGCGTAGCTCAGGTTGGGCACGTCGGCGCGGAGCAGGCCGTGGCCGACCATCAGGTCGAACATGCGGGTGGCGGCCAGCAGTTCCTGGCTCTGCAGCGGCCGGTCGGCCAGCATGCCCTGCAGCGGCCTGGTGTCGCCGGTGATGAGCACCTGCAGGACGGGCCTGTTCTGGATGTCGATGAACGAGAACGGCAGCAGCCGGTGGGGGAGCACGGTGGCCGGGTCGCGGCGCAGCTCCTCGAGGAGCGTTTCGAGGTAGGCGACGGCTTCGCGCAGGAGGAGGGCCTCGAACAGCTGCCGCTTGGTGCGCCAGTGGAGGTAGACGGTGCCCTTGCCGATGGCGGCCCGCCGGGCGATGTCGTCGATCGTCACCTTGCGGTAGCCGTGCTGGATCAGGAGCTCGGCGGCCGCGTCGAGGATCCGGTCGGCGCGTTCCTGCGCCATGGGCCCTCCCGAACACTCGCTGACCGTTGGTCGAATCTATCGCAGGCGGAAGGTGAGGTGCGTGGCCTGCGGACGCGCGGTTCGGCGCGGTCGAGGGAGCTGCCGGGCCCGGCGGCCCGGCCGTCAAGCGAGGGCCGTCACATCCCGAAAAATCATCAGATATCCCGATGAATGTGACGTATGAGACATCGGGCCCCGGAATCCGGCCTGATCATCCCAGCGCTACACGAGATAGGTAAAGCGAAAGGGAAGTGGAATCATGGCCTACCTCATCGCCTACGACGGCTCGGCCGACTCGCGGCACGCGATCGAGTTCGCCGCCAAGCATCTCAGCGCCGAGCGCACCGTGATCGTCACGGTATGGGAGCCGCTGCTCGTCCAGCTCGCCAGGCACGGCGCGGCCGCGGCCGCCATCGTTCCAGGCGAGGACCCCGAGGAGCTGCGGATCCAGGCCGAGGCGCACGCCAAGGAGGGCGCCGAGCTGGCCATCGCCTCCGGCCTGTCCGACGTCACCTACCGCGCGGTGGCCGACAGGACCGCCATCTGGCAGGCGATCGTCGACCTCGCCGACGAGATCGACGCCTCCCTCGTCGTCACGGGATCGCGCGGCCTCAGCGGCGTGCGGTCGGTGCTGCTCGGCAGCGTCAGCAACCACGTGCTGCACCACGCGCGGCGACCGACGCTGATCGTGCCTCCGGCCCCGGAGACTCGCTGACCTTGGCGCATGCGGGGGGCCGCAGGTGGGTGTCGATGCGCCTGGCCCCAGGCCCCTCCTCGCCGAGCAGGTCGCGCGGGTTGGCCAGCACGCACCTGTCGAGGGACAGACACCCGCAGCCGATGCAGTCGGTGAGGTCGTCGCGCAGCCTCAGCAGCTGCTCGATGCGGTCGTCCAGCTCCGTCCGCCAGATGGCCGACAGGCGGGCCCAGTCGTCACGGTTCGGCGTGCGGCCCTCGGGCAGCTCGGCCAGCGCGTCCTTGATGGTCTTCAGGGGGATGCCGATGCGCTGGGCCAGCCGTACGAAGGCGACCCTGCGGAGGGTGTCGCGGGAGTAGCGGCGCTGGTTGCCCGTGGTGCGGCGGCTGGAGATCAGGCCTTTGGCCTCGTAGAAGTGAAGGGCGGAGACGGCCACGCCGCTGCGCTCGGACAGCTGGCCGACGGACAGCTCCTTCGCGTTCCACGGCGCGGTCATCGCGTCACCGGCCGGAAGTGTGTCACCAGCCGCCCCTGGTCGAAGACGTGCAGGGCGAAGGCGGGCGGCAGGTCGTAGTCGACGAGGGCCTCGCTCTCCGTGGGCGTCAGCAGCGTGGAGACCACGCCGGGCGCCACGATCAGCGGACGGCCCGCGAAGGTGGTCGCGACCCCTGTGTGGGCGTGTCCCGCGAGCACGGCGACGACGTGCGGGTGCCGGTCGAGGAGCGCGGCGAGCCGTTCGGGCTCCTGGAGGCGGATCTCGTCCACGTACGGCACGCCCAGCGCCACGGCCGGATGGTGCATGCCGACGAAGGCGGGAACGTCGGGCCGCTCCGACAGGACCTCGTCCAGCCACGCGATGGTCTCGTCGGCCAGCCGGCCGTCGTCCCTGCCGGGAATGCTGGAGTCGGCCAGCGCGATCGTGACGCCGTCGAGCCGCAGCACCTGGTTGGCCGGGCCGATGACCTTCTCGAACTCGGGGACGGTGTCGTGGTTGCCGGGGCAGACGATCAGGGGGACCGGCGAGCGCAGCAGGTCGCGTGCCGTCTCGTACTCCTCGACCAGAGCGTGGTCGGCGATGTCGCCGGTGACCAGGATCGCGTCGAGCCGCCCAGGGAAGGACAGAAGGTGCCGCATGACGAGTGCGGCCCGGTCGACGCTCTGTTCGGATCCGCCGATGTGGATGTCGCTGATATGCGCGAATACCTGCATCGCTCAAGACTAAAGGGACAGGCGTCTACCATCTGGACAGTGAACACGATTCAGGCTGAGTTCGAGGTTTTCGACGAGCGGTTCGCCGGCGTCGGCGGCGACGAGCGGATAGAGGTCCTCCATACGGGTACGCGGTGGGCGGAGGGCCCCTGCTACTTCCCCGCAGGCCGCTATCTCGTCTGGAGCGACATCCCCAACGACAGGATGCTGCGGTGGGACGAGCAGTCGGGCCACGTCGGCCCCTTCCGCCTGCCCTCCGGCTACGTCAACGGCAACACCCGTGACGCCGGCGGCCGGCTCCTGTCCTGCGAGCAGGGCAACCGCAGGGTCACCCGCACCGAGCACGACGGTTCGATCACCGTCATCGCCGACCGGTGGGAGGGCAAGCGGCTCAACAGCCCGAACGACGTGGTGGAGAAGTCGGACGGGTCGATCTGGTTCACCGACCCGCCGTACGGCATCACCAGCGACTACGAGGGTCATCGGGCCGAGCAGGAGATCGACGGCTGCCACGTCTACCGTGTCGACCCCGGCAGCGGCGAGGTGACCCGCGTGGCCGACGGGTTCGAGCGGCCGAACGGGCTGGCGTTCAACGCCGACGAGAGCCTGCTGTACGTCGTCGACACCAGGCGCAGGCACCTGCGCGTCTTCGACGTCCACGGCGACGGCACGCTGTCGAGCGGCAAGGTGCTGGCCGAGGGCACCTCCGACGGCATCAGGCTGGACGACGCGGGCAGGATCTGGGCGGCCGGAGACGGCGGCGTGCTCTGCTTCGACCCGGACGGCACGCTGATCGGCAGGCTGGCGATCCCCGAGAAGGTCTCCAACCTGACCTTCGGAGGGCTGAAGCGCAACTGGCTGTTCATCACCGCCTCCACCTCGCTCTACGCGCTGATGACCAACGTGCGGGGCCTCATTCCCAGCGGAACAGCCTGACGGCGAGCGTCCCGAACACCACCAGCCCCGCCGCCAGGACGAGCAGGTGGGGCAGGTGGGGCGCCTGTCCCGCCCACGTGGCGGCCAACGCCCTGGCGAACGGCCCGGCCACCGAGTAGTCGCCGACCACTCGCGCGACCTCGGGCAGGTACTCGCGCGGCACCCACAGGCCCGCCACGAACATCAGAGGGAACATCACCGCCGACCCGATGATCGGCGCGATCTTCCCGTTGGGCGCCAGGGCCGCGATCACCAGGCCCATCGCCATCAGCGCCGCCCCGCCGAGCAGGAACACCAGCACGAAGCCCGCAGGGTTCCGTGGCAGGCCGGGCCCGGCCACGATCAGCAGCGTGGTGGACACCACGGCGACCACCAGGTTGATCAGCAGCTGGACGGCCAGCATCCGCAGGGGCGAGACGGGCGTCGTCGACATCCTGCGCAGCACGCCCTGCTCCCTGTAGGTGGCCAGCACGGCGGGCAGCACGCTGAACGACAGCGTCAGCATCGACAGCATGACCATCATCGCGGGGAACGCGGGACCCGCGACCCCGCCGAGGAACAGCAGCAGCAACAGCGGCAGCGCGATCGTGAACAGCAACGACCAGCCGTCCCGCAGGTGCAGCTTCGTCTCGACGAGCAGGATCTTGCTCACGTGAGGCTCCTTCCCGTGAGTGCGAGGAAGACGTCCTCGAGCGTGGCCTGCTCGATGCGCAGGTCGGTGGGGATGATGTGCTTCTCGGCCAGCGCCAGCGTGACCGCGGGCGCCAGGTCGCCCGAGCCCGTGACGGTGACCTGCTCGCCGTTCCTCAGCACCTCCACGACCTCGGGTACGGCGAGCAGCAGCCCGTCGTCCACCGGAGCCGACGGCCTGAACCTGACGCGCTGCGCGGCCTCGACCTGGCCGATGAGCGCGCTCGGTGAGTCGAGCGCGGCGACCCGTCCGGCGGAGATGAGCGCGACCCTGTCGCACAGCCGCTCCGCCTCCTCCATGAAGTGGGTGACCAGCACGATCGTGACGCCGTCGGCCCTGACCTGCTCGATCAGGTTCCAGGTGTCCCTGCGGGCCTGCGGGTCGAGTCCTGTGGTCAGCTCGTCGAGCACGGCCACCCTCGGCCTGCCGACCAGGGCGAGGGCGACGGAGAGCCGCTGCCGCTGGCCGCCGGAGAGCTTGGCGAAGGTCGTGTTCCGCTTGTCGGACAGGCCCACCGTGTCGAGCAGCGCCCGCCAGTCGGCCGGGTCGGGGTAGAAGGAGGCGAAGAGGTCGAGCGCCTCCCACACCTTGATCTTCTCGGGCAGGGCGGCGCTCTGCAGCTGGGCGCCGAGCAGGCGGCGGACCGCGTCACGCTCGTGCACGGGGTCGTGCCCGCCCACCCTGATCGTGCCGCTGGAGGGTACGCGCAGGCCGGCGACGCATTCGACGGTGGTGGTCTTGCCCGCGCCGTTGGGGCCGAGCACGCCGAAGATCTCACCCTCGTCGACGGCGAACGACACGTCGTCCACCGCCACGTGCTCTCGGTAGCGTTTGTGGAGGTTCGTGACCTCGATGACCTTCATGGCCACAACGCTAGAAATCCGGGGATCAGCCGGTAAGACGGCTGGACGCACGGTAAGGGTGTGGCTAGGTGCAATGTGCATCTCGCTGGATTCGCGCACACTGGAAGGCATGCTGCGCAGAAACCTGGGGTTGCTCGCGCTGGTGGTCGTCGAGGTGCCACTGGTGCTGTTGTCGCTTCTCATGATGCTCGGCGCCTTCGCCCTGGGGCTCGTCCCGTTCTTTCCGCCCACGGTGATGATGGTCAGGCGCGTGACGCAGCTCACCAGGCGGATGACGGGCATCGACGTGCCGTACCACCCCGAGCCGCCGCCGCCCGTGCCGCAGGCCGACGGCTGGTACCGCTCGGACCGCACGCTCTACAAGACGCCGCGGGTGCCGAGGTGGAACGACCGGTGGAAGTGGGTGTTCGGCGACCCCGCCACGTGGCGGGACTTCCTGTGGCTGCTCATCGACCCGCTGGTGAAGATGGTGCTCGCCGTACCGCTGCTGGTGGTCCCCGCGGCGGCGCAGCGGGTCTACGGGCAGTGGGCGGTGCTGTTGCTCGCGCCGACGGCCAAGAGCAGGCTGGTGGGCCAGGTGCGGCGGCTGTCGGAGTCCCGCTCGACGACGGTCGACTCGCAGGCCGCCGAGATGCGCAGGATCGAGCGCGACCTGCACGACGGAGCCCAGGCCAGGCTCGTCGCGCTCGGCATGACGCTCGGCGCGGTCGAGGAGCTGGTCAGGACCGACCCCACGGCGGCCGTGGCGTTGCTGGCCAAGGCGCGCGACGCCTCCGCTGAGGCGCTGGCCGAGCTGCGCGGGGTGGTGCGCGGCATCCACCCGCCCGTCCTGGCGGAACGCGGGCTCGGCGACGCGGTGAAGGCGCTGGCCCTGGACAGTCCCCTGCGGGTGGACGTGCAGGTGGACCTTCCCGTACGGCTCGAGACCCCGGTCGAGACCGCCCTGTACTTCGCGATCAGCGAGCTGCTGTCGAACGCGGCCAGGCACTCCGACGCCGAACGCGTCACCGTCGAGATCGCCCACTCCGAACGCGACGTGACCGTCATGGTGTGGGACGACGGTGGCGGCGGCGCCGACCCCTCGCGCGGCAGCGGCCTGAACGGCATCGAACGCCGCCTGGCGGCCTTCGACGGCGTGCTCGCGCTGTCCAGCCCGCTCGGCGGTCCCACCACCGTGGCGATGTCGGTGCCGCTGGCCCTTCCCGAGGAGTACGGCAGGCCGAAGACGCGGATGCCGAAATGGCAGACCGCGATCGTGGTGGTCTGCTGGAGCCTGGCCTGGTGCCCGCTGTTCCCCCAGGGCATCGTCACCGCCATCTTCAAGATCTTCGACATCGACGTGCGGTCGTGGTTCCTGGCGCTGTATCTGGACGAGCCGTGGCAGTGGCCGGTGATCGTCGGCATGATCGCGCTGGGCTCGCTCATGTACGGCCTGGCCCTCTACCTGCCGATGCGCCACAACAGAGAACGCTGGATGGCCGAGGCCTCCCCGCGCCGCCCCTGGTTCGGCACATGCTGAACCGCGTGCTGGTCGCCGAGGACCTCTATCTGCTCAGGGACGGCCTGGTCCACCTGCTCCAGGCTCACGGCTTCACGGTCGTCGCGGCCGTCGACGACGGCCCCTCGCTGCAGCGGGCGCTGGTCGAGCTGCGGCCCGACGTCTCCGTGGTCGACGTACGGCTGCCGCCCACCTTCACCGACGAAGGCCTGCAGGCGGCGCTCGAGGCCCGCAAGCGGATCCCCGGTCTGCCCGTCCTGGTGCTGTCTCAGCACGTGGAGCAGCTCTACGCGAGAGAGCTGCTGGCCGACGGGTCGGGCGGCATCGGCTACCTGCTGAAGGACAGGGTGTTCAACGCCGAGCAGTTCGTCGACGCCGTGCGCAGGGTCGCCGAGGGCGGCACCGCGATGGACCCCGAAGTGATCGCCAAACTGCTGGCGAGCACGGCCAGGCACGAGCCGCTCGCCAGGCTCACCCCGCGCGAGCGGGAGGTGCTGGGGGCGATGGCCGAAGGCAGGTCGAACGCGGCCATCGCCCAGCGGCTCTACCTGAGCGAGAGCGCCGTGGGCAAACACACGGCGTCCATCTTCGCCAAACTCGACCTGGCCCCCTCCGATGACGACAACAGGAGGGTGCTGGCCGTCCTGGCCTACCTCAACGCGGCCAGGCGCTAGCCGCGTGCGCGGAGGCGCTCGCGGTGTGGTGTCTTCGTCTGCCGGCTCCGTCCTCACCGGCCGTCGTCGCGCGGGGTGTCCCGCGTTCGAGCTGCGGCGGGATCATCTGGGGCGGTCAGGTTTGTCAGTGCCACCGGCTAACGTTTGGGGAGAAACCGGCGACGAAGGGATGGCTCAGGTGAAGTTCCGGGTTAACCGCGATGTGCTGGCTGACGCGGTGGCGTGGGCGGCCCGAGTCCTCCCCACCCGCCCCTCCGCCCCCGTGCTGTCCGGTCTTCTGCTCGAAGCGGGCGACGAGCTGAGCCTGTCCGCCTTCGACTACGACGTCTCCGCGCAGGCCCGCATCGAGGCCGAGATCGACGAGCCTGGCCAGGTGCTGATCCCCGGCAGGCTGCTCGCCGAGATCAGCCGCAGCCTGCCGCACGAGCCGGTCCAGATCGTCACCGACGGCGCGGAGGCCGTGCTGACCTGTGGCAGCGCCGAGTTCGGGCTGGTGACCATGCCGGTCGAGGACTTCCCCACACTGCCCCAGATGCCCCCTGCCATCGGCGCGGTCGGCGGAGGCGTGTTCGCCGCCGCGGTCGGCCAGGTGGCGCCCGCGGCCAGCCGCGACGACACGCTGCCCATGCTGACCGGCATCCGGGTCGACATCGCCGGCGACACCGTGGCCATGGCGGCCACCGACCGCTACCGCATCGGCGCCCGCGACTTCACCTGGCGTCCCGTCGAGCCCGACGTCAACATCTCGGCCATGGTCCCGGCCAGGGTGCTGGTCGAGGTGGCCAAGTCGTTGCGCGGCGGCGAGGTGTCGATCGCGATGGGCGACGGGGTGGCGGGCTTCGAAAGCGTCGGCCGCAGCACCACCGTGCGTCTGCTCGACGAACAGTTCATCGACTACCGCACCCGCCTGACGGCCGACTGGCCGCTGCGGGCCGACGTGCGCGTGGTCCCGTTCGTGGAGGCGATCAAGCGGGTGGCGCTCGTCGCCGAACGCAACACCCGCGTCAAGCTGACGTTCACGCAGGGGCAGGTGCTCATCCAGGCGGGCGGCGGCGACGTCGGGCGCGGGGCCGAGGTGGTCGAGTGCGACCTGCGAGGCGAGGACATCCAGATCGCCTTCCAGTCGCAGTTCCTGCTCGACGGGCTGACGGGGATCGAGACGGAGCTGGCGCGCATCAACATGGAGTCGCCGACCAGGCCCGCGATGATCACCGATGTTCCCGGTGACGCCGACCCGGCCTTCCGCTACCTCGTCATGTCCCTGCGACTGGCCTGACCGCCCGCCGCGCGGGTCAGGAGCCGCGCGGGGCTACCAGGCCGGATTCGTAGGCGAGGACGACGAGCTGAGCGCGGTCGCGGGCGTGGAGCTTGGCCATGGCTCGGTTGATGTGGGTTTTCGCGGTCAGCGGGCTGATCACCATGCGGTCCGCGATCTGGTCGTTGGACAGGCCCTGCGCGACCAGGACGACGGCCTCGCACTCGCGGTTGGTCAGTTCTTTCAGCCTCGCGTCGGTTCCGGCGTTGAGCGGCTGGGTGACGTACCTGTCGATGAGTTTGCGGGTGATCGACGGGGCGAGCAGCGCGTCGCCGCGCGCGGCGACGCGTACGGCGTGAAGGAGGTCTTCGGGCAGGATGTCCTTGACGAGGAATCCGGCCGCGCCGGCGCGCAGCGCGTTGAAGACGTATTCGTCGAAGCCGTAGTTGGTCAGGATGACGACGTGCACCCCGGCCAGGGCCGGATCAGCGGCGATGCGCCGGGTCGCCTCGATGCCGTCGACGACCGGCATCCGGATGTCGATGAGAGCGACGTCGGGCAGATGTTCCTTGGCCAGGGCCAGGCCCTCCAGCCCGTCGCCGGCCTCGGCCACCACCTCGATGTCGTCTTCGAGGTCGAGAAGCGCGCGGAATCCGCTGCGCAGGAGCGGCTGGTCGTCGACCAGCAGGACACGGATCACGACGTCTGGTCTACAGGGAGTTCGGCCTGGACGGTGAAGCCCCCCTCGCCGCGCGGCTCCGCGCGCAGGCGACCGCCGAGGGCGATGACGCGTTCACGCATCCCGAGCAGCCCGACGCCGGGCACCGGGGCGTTGTCCGGCGTGGCCTTGCCGTCGTCATCGATGCGTACCGCGAGGGCGTCAGGACGGCAGTCGATCCGGACCGACGCGGTAGCGGCGGCGGCATGCCGGGAGATGTTGGTGAGCGACTCCTGAACGATCCGGTAGACGGTCCGGCTCACCGCGGCCGGTACGTCGTGCCGTTGCCCTTCGATCGTCAACGTCGCGTCCAAGCCGATGGTTCGGGCCCGTTCCACCAGTTCCGGGACGTGCTCGAGCCCACGCGGCGGGGTCGTGTCGTCGTCGCGCAGCGCCTGCAGGGTCGCGCGCAGCTCCCGGGTCGCCTCACGTCCGGCCTCCTGGATCGCCAGCAGGGCCTCCGGTACCTGTTCGCCACGCCTGCGTGCCACGTGGACGGCGACTTCGGCCTGCACCTTGATGATCGAGATCTGGTGGGTGAGCGAGTCGTGCAGCTCCCGCGCGATGTGCAGCCGCTCCTCGTCGGCGCGGCGCCGCGCGGTCTCCTCCCGGGTGCGCTCGGCTTCGTCCGCCCGCCGCTCGGCCTGCCGCAGTGCTTCACCGGCGGCGCCGGCTGCGATCAGCCAGGCCAGCTCGAGGGCGCCTCGGGCCTGCGCGAGCGCCTCGCTCACGTCGTGCAGGCCCGAGACGAAGGCCGCGACGGGGAGAGCGGCCAGCAGGGTCACGCTCGCCGCCACCGTGAGGGTGCGGTGTCCGGCCCGTACGGCGGTGTAGACAGCGAACAGGTACGCGACGGCAGGCACGTCGAAACCGGCCGCCTGGTAACCCACCGCGCACAGTCCGGTCACGGCCAGGACGGGAATCGGAGCGCGGCGGCGCGCGGCCAGCACCAGGCCGCCGGCCGCCAGCAGCGCGTAACCGAAGAGGTCGAGGTTCGTGGCGGAGCTCTGCCCGGACAGCCCGGTGACCAGCAGCGTCGCCGTCACGCAGACGGCGATCGCCCAGTCTCTGACACCGTCCCGGACACCTGACCGACCTGTACTCATGCGCGCACCTTAGCCCGATGTCCGCGCGGCCGACTCCTGCGCGCGGACGATCGGCCGGCTACCGCACCCGCGGTACTTTCGCGGCTCCTGCGGCGTCCGCGGTACCCGGCTGCGGCATGGGCGGCAACGCGAATTGCCCACGTCCGCTGGACGACCGGCGGTGGGTCCTGCGGACATGCTCAGACGACGCCCCACCGTAGGAGGAGAAGGAGCACCTCATGCCAGTCCGATTCGCGCTTGCCGCCGCCCTGCTCGGAGTTTTCGGGCCTGACACACCGGCGGCCGCGCACGTCTTGGTCCAGCCGGATCCCGTCAGTTCCTACGCCTTGACCACCGGGCGAGCCTGGTCCTTGGTGGCCATACTGCTGGGGCTGATCGGCGTGGTCATCGGCGGGCTGGCCCTGGCCCGCTCCACCGGTCGCATCGGCACCGGCACCGGGAGAAGGGGGGCCATCGTGGCCCTGGTGGCGGGGCCGGCGGGCGCGGTCATCGGCGGGCTGGTCGTGGCCGCCGCCAAGGGTGGTCCAGGAACCGGCTACGGCATCGTCGGGGGCTTCGTGGCCCTGGCGGTGGGGCTGATCGCGATGGTCCTCGGCGGGCTGGTTCTGACCCGTTCCCGCCGCGCCGGCTGACCGGCTGATCGGACGGCCACCGAGTGACCCCGGTGGCCGTGGTGCGGCTTGCCGTACGGATCGGTCGGGGGCGGCTCCCAACCCCCCTCGACGGCGGCCGGAGGTTCGTCCAGGCCGCGTCCCGGACCGGGTCAGACGTCGGTGAGGGCGATGAGGATGTGTTCCATGCACGCGTGGCCCGCGCGCTCGGCTGCCGCCGCGTCGCCGGCCGCGATGGCGCGGGCGATGGCGTCGTGCGGGATGTAGCTGCTGTTGAGCGCGTCCATCGATGTGCCCGCGGCCGTGATGCTCGCTCGCAGCGCCGCCGAGAAGTCCTCGTACAGGTCGATCAGCACCAGGTTGTGGGTGGCGTGGACGACGGCCATGTGAAAGGACAGGTCGGCCTCGACGAACCCTTCGGGGTCGCCGGCTTCCCACGCCCTGTCGCGGTCGGCCAGGCGCGCCTCGATGAGCTTGATGTCGTCGTCGTTGCGCCTGGTGGCCGCCAGGCGGGCCGATTCGACTTCGAGCGCGCGCCTGACCTCGAGGATCTCGAGCTGCTCGGCCTGCCTCAGCCTGCGCAGCATCGCTCCTGACAGTTCGCTCGTCGCCCTGACGTAGGTGCCGTCGCCTTGCCTGCATTCGAGCAGCCCGGCGTGGGTGAGCGCGCGCACGGCCTCACGCACCGTGTTGCGGCCCACCCCGAGCTGCTCTGCGAGCACGGTCTCCGTCGGGATCTTGCCGTTCATCTGCCACGACCCTGAGGTGATCTGCTCTTTGAGCTGGTCGATCACCTGGTCGACGAGCGAGGCCCGCTGCGCCGTACGCAGACTCACAGTCCGCCTCCTCCGGGGAAACCAATCATCCTATGAGTCAATGACTGGTCGACCCTAATTATTCCAGACGTGAAAACACAAATCTGGAGCTCCCGGAGTTCTTTTCAGCGGGAAAGTGGCGCGTCGACCCGCACTCCTGCCATGGCGGAGCGAACTCCGGCGGCTTCGAGGGCTCTACGATACGCCGCGGTCTGTTCCTCCCTGAGTCCGGCCCTGCCGTACAGGTCACCCAGCTCGCGCCAGCACCTGGCCGCCCTCCGGTCGATGCCGTACGGCGGCGCGTGGAGCGCATCCAGGAGCAGCCTCGCCGAGCGGAGGTGCTCGGTCGGGTCGCCGCCACCCGCGAGGGCGGCGTCGGCCAGCAGCAGATGGGCCACCGCTGGGACCGTTCCCGGAACGTTACGAAGCAGGCCGAGCGCGCTGGCGCCCAACTCGCTCGCGCCGGTGACGTCACCGGTGCCGAGCTTGACCCGGCCGTGCACGATCATGCTCTCGGCATGGTCGGCGACGGTGTCGGCGAAGGCGGACAGGATCCTGCTCGCGCTCGTGGCGAACTCCTCCGCCTCCACGGCCGAGGCGAGCCCGAGCCGGGCCCACGCCATGGACACCTGCCCGAGCCGCACCGCCAGGCGAGCGGAACGACCTGCGGCGATGGCGTCGTCGGCCAGCCGTACGGCCAGCGCGGAGTCCTCGCCGGCCGCGGCCACGATGCTCGCCTTCCACAGCGCGTGGATCTCAGCGGAACGGTCCACAACCTCAGGCGTCCCTGTCGTGACGAGCACCTGGCGCACGTAGGTGAGCTCAGGAGAAGGCTCGGAGCGCGTCTCCACGAGCGCCGCGGCCAGCTCCACCGCCAGTTCGCCCTGGGTGACGGCGAGCCGCGAGGCCTGCTCGAACGCCGTGGTGCCCAGGTCACGGGCCCTCAGGCGGTCACCGGCGAGGTGGTAGCAGCGCGCGAGCGCGACGGTCAGCGGCAGGTCGGCAAGGCGTTCGGGATGAGCGGCTGCCTCCCTACGCAGCCGCTCATAAGCCTCGACAGCCGGTCCGATCCTGCCTTGCGCCTCGAGCGCGCGCGCTCTGCCGAGCCTGGCGTGCGCGGCGAGCATCGCGTTCTCCTCGCCGGCTGCCTTGACGATCTCGGTGAAGCGCTCGGCGGCCACGTTCGGGTCACCGTGCCGCAGCTCGAGCTCGGCGTGACGAAGGCCGAGCTCCGTGTCGATGCGCTGTCGAGGTTCGATCCCGTGCAGGAGGAACTCGGTGGTGCATCCCAGTCGCTCGGCCAGGAGTCTGGCCACTACTGGAGTCGGCGTTCGCTTGCCCGACTCGATGAGTGAGACATAACTGTCCGACAGGTCGGGCCCGGCCAGCTGGGCCTGAGACATCCGCCTGTTTAGCCGCAGTCCTCGGACGCGGTCACCGATGGTTCCCTGACTCGGCATCTCATCTCTCAGGGCGGGGAAGGGTCAATGTGTCGCAATGATTGCATGAAGCGACCGAATCGGGTATCCCCACCCGAGAAATCTCTTCACAGAGGGTTAATCGTCCCCTTCGTCCTTGCTCGGGAATAGCATCTGGCAGACCTCGAGATAAAGGGTCTCCGGATACGGGATGTACTCGACGGTGGACAGGGCCTGGTCCTGACCTGCCGACTCGAGGATGAACTCCCCATAACCGAGCATGCGTCCGAGCAAGGAGCGCTGGAAGCTCATGTCGGTGACCTTCTGTAGTGGCATCATCGCGACTTTGCGCGTGATGAGGCCCGTGGTGAGCAGCATCCGTTTCGAGGTCACCACGAAGTAGTCGACCGACCACTCCGCGACTTTCCATACGAAACGGATGAGCAACAGGAGCCACAGCCACCACACGACGACCAAGGCCGTGCCGCCGCCCTGGTCGCCGAAGAACTTGCTGAGCAGTCCAGCGATGATCAGGCCGCCGAAGACCTCGGCGACCGGACGGAGCAGCACGGCCGGGTGACGCCGCACCATGATGACCTGGTGTTCGTGGGGGAGTAGGTAGCGGTTGACCGACGACGGAGCAGAGTCCCCGTGGGTCACAAGTCTCATGCGAGGCTGTTGAAGAATTGAGCTAGCGAGTCGGCCGCGTTGAACACTGTGTCGAACGCCCCCCGCACCGCGTCCGCTGCGTCGGCTGGTCGCGCGAAGAGGTAGTACGCAACGAATGCGATACCACCATAGGTGAGGACCTTTTTGACCTGCACTGTCGCCTCCACTACCACGTTCCCACTACACCCGCCGTATACATTACCCAGCCGGGTGGCTGGGTAAAGCGCAACAGACCACGACAAGTCTTACGCGTCGCGGGATTATCGATCTTGACTAGCCCCGCTCGCTCGCCACGAGCGCCAGGACGTGAAGGTGCTTGCGAGCGATCCGCTCGACCAGGCCCGGGTGGGCATAGCCGGTGACCTCGAGTGCGCCGTAGTGTGCCGCCTCGACGCAGCGCGTGACCGTGCTCGCGGAGTGGACCCCCGCGAACTCGTCGCGGAGGGCTGATTCGACCTCCGCGTAGGGACTCGTGGTTGGCTCGCTCATGGTGCTCCCCGACGTGCGCCTCTCGGAAGGAGGCGCTTAAGAGATGCCTTCATTACTCTTCGTACCCACACAACCACAGTATGTAACGAAGAGGGGAGCGTTGAAGCGGGAAAGAGTGGATCAGACCACGCCGTAGAGGCGGTCGCCCGCGTCGCCGAGACCTGGAACGATGTAGCCGTGCTCGTTCAGCCGCTCGTCGAGCGCGGCGGTCACGACCCTGATCGGCCGGCCCGAGTCGGCGAAGACCTTGTCCATGTAGGCCAGGCCCTCCGGGGCGGCCAGCAGGCACAGCGCGGTCACGTCCTCCGCGCCCCTGTCGAACAGGAACTGGATCGCCGCCGCCAGCGTGCCGCCCGTGGCCAGCATCGGGTCCACCACGTAGCACTGGCGGCCCGACAGGTCGTCGGGCAGGCGGGTGGCGTACGTCTCGGCCTGCAGGGTCGACTCGTTGCGGATCATGCCGAGGAAGCCGACCTCCGCGGTGGGCAGCAGCCTCGTCATGCCGTCGAGCATGCCGAGCCCCGCCCTGAGGATGGGCACGACCAGCGGGTACGGCTTGGCCAGCCGTACCCCGTTGGCGGCCGCCACGGGGGTCTGGACGGTCACGTCCGTGACCCGGACGTCGCGCGTGGCCTCGTAGGCCAGGAGAGTCACCAGCTCGTCCGCGAGCCGCCGGAAGGTGGGCGAGTCGGTACGGACGTCTCGCAGCGTCGTGAGCTTGTGCGCGACGAGGGGGTGATCGACGACGAGGGTCTCCATAACGGACAACGCTATCTTGTGTGGAAGGTACCGGCACGTCGCGTACTTGGATTTGATCACAATTTGGTCGGACGGCCCTACGCTCGGTGGACGGTTCTGAAACCATTGAGGCTCGTAGAGGTTGTGCTGGCAGGTCGGGTGGGGAGCACGACGATGACAGACGAAGATGCGCTCGACTTCGCCATCGTGGTCTATCGCGAGGACGAGTGCTGGGATGCCGAGCTGCTTCCTGTCGCGCTGACCTCCGATCTCCACGGGCTGATCCACGCGCTGAAGCAGCAGCCGAGCGAGAGCGGCACCATCGGTCTCGTGGCCGTGGCCGACGAGTTCTTCGTGGCGTTGCGGGTGCTGCGTGACAGGGTCGACGTCTTCCTGTCCGACATCGCGGCCTCGTGGGACTACCCGCTGGCGCAGCAGGTCCTCGAATACCTCGACGTCCCCGTCCCGGACGAGGACGAGCTCGACGAGATCCTCCAGGACGAGGACACCGTGCTGCCCGCCGGCGATCTGTCGATCTTCGTGGACCTCGGGTTGGACGAGATGGAGCTGGGCATCCTCTCCGGTGACATCGACCTTCACCCCGAGGACGTGCTGTCCAGCATCGCCGCGCGGCTCGGCTTCTCCGAACCGTTCGAGCGGGCCATCGACTCGGTCTTCGGCTGAATCTCGGGAGCAATGGCATGCCCTCCAGCGCCATCTTCTCGGCCGCGTTCGTCAGGACACCCGAAGGGTGGAGCGGAGCCGAGATCGATCTGAGCGACGCGGAGATCGTGGATGATCTCGGCGACGCCGTACAGGAGACACTGGGGCTGAGCGGTGACGAGCTGGCGCTGCTGTGCGTCGAGGTCGAGGACGAGTGGTTCGCCATCGCCCGCTACAGGGGCGACGAGGAGCCGCGGGTGTTCCTGTCCGACGCGCAGGCCGGCCTGTCCGACACGCTGGGCGAGCTGTTCGCCGAGTTCGCCGGCGTCGCGCCCGACAAGGACAGCGCCGATCTCGGTGTGCGGCCCGCGGGCGACTTCGAGCTGCTGAGCGACTTCGGGGTGACCAAGGAGGAGCTGCTCGAGCTGAGCATGGAGGAGGGCGTGCTGCCCGCCGACATCCTCTCCGTCATCGCCGAGCGGCTGGCCTTCGCCGACGAGCTCGACAGGTTGCGGTGAGCCCTTGGGAAGGGGCCATGCGGCTGGCGCTCGCCGAGGCGTCGGCGGCCGCGGCCAGGGGTGAGGTCCCGGTCGGGGCCGTGGTCCTGGCTCCTTCCGGCGAGGTGCTTTCGCGGGCGGGCAACGACCGGGAGGCGGGTGCCGACCCGACCGCGCACGCCGAGGTGCTGGCGCTGCGCGCCGCCGCCGCCTCGCTGGGCACGTGGCGGCTCGGCGGGTGCACGCTCGTGGTCACGCTGGAGCCCTGCACGATGTGCGCGGGCGCGGCGGTGCTGGCCAGAGTGGAAAGGATCGTCTACGGCGCGGTCGACGCCAAGGGCGGGGCCGTCGGGTCGCTGTGGGACGTGGTGCGCGATCGCCGCCTCAACCACCGGCCCGAAGTGATCATGGGAGTGCTGGAGGACGAATGTTCGTCGGCGCTTAAGGAGTTCTTCGGCACTCGGCGGATCCGGTAAGCTCGTGCGCGGTGGTGTCGCCTAGTGGCCGAGGGCGCACGCCTCGAAAGCGTGTGATGGGGCAACTCATCCG